>NZ_MJGC01000038.1 GCF_001746915.1 Desertifilum tharense IPPAS B-1220 | reverse complement strand
CAGCCCGTTTAAGTTCACGGGAATCGGGGTTGGATTGGATGTAGGAATTGAGATCTTCTAGCATGGAGCAGGTTTCAGTTTGATCTTATCCTCTCTATATTCTCATAACTGACTTAGGATTGCTATATTACTCTTTAATCCCTTATGGATTGGCGAGTTAGGGTTTCAACTCAGTTTTTTAGCCACTTTAGGGCTGGTTGTTACTGCTCCTGCGATCGTACAACGTTTAGATTGGGTTCCGCCTGCCATTGCAACCTTAATAGCAGTTCCTCTAGCCGCTTCTATTTGGACGCTTCCCTTATTGCTGTATACGTTCGGCTTAGTTTCGCCTTACAGCATTTTAGTGAATATCCTGACTAGCCCTCTAGTGTCTCTGATTACATTAGGCGGCTTCATTAGCGCTTTAGTGGCGATCTTTTGGTCTGCTGGGGGAAGCTTGTTGGCTAGCTTGCTGTACTATCCCACTCATCTGCTGATTGAGATCGTTCAATTTTTTGCAAGTTTACCTGGAAATACCGTAGCTGTAGGCAGTATTTCGCTTTTGCAGTTTTTAGGGTTGTATGGACTGATTGGCAGTGTTTGGTTGTTTGCTCAAGAAAACCGCCCAGTTTATCCAGTATGGCTGAAAAAACAGAGTTGGTCTGTTGCTACGGCTACCGCGATCGCCCTAATTATTATCCCCATTTGGCAAACCCAACAGCAACTTTTACGGGTGACTGTCCTAGCAACAGGTCAAACCCCTGTTATGGTTATTCAGGATCGGGGGTTAGTGGGACTGATTAATAGTGGTGATGAAGATACCGCCCAATACACGATTTTACCGTTTTTACAGAAGCAAGGCATTAATCGTTTAGATTGGGCGATCGCTCTCAGTCCAAAACCCGAAAACCGTCGGGGTTGGCTTCCCATCCTCGCTAAACTTCCCATCAAAAGCTTTTATACCCTGAAAGGAGAGTCCCCAGAGGAACCCTTATTAACCGCAGCAGTTCAACAGCGTCGGGGAAGCTATCAAAACCTCCCCTTCGATCGGCCTCTCACGCTAGGATCGAACCAAATTCAACCTTTAAACCCAAACATTCCGGGATTATTGCTAACGGTTGGCAGTTCCGAGCAAAATTGGTTAGTTTTGGAAAATCTGACTGCTCCTGCGGGGAACTTGCCTCTACCCACAGCTAGGGTGTTATGGTGGACGGGCGAACCTGTGAACCCTAGCGTACTAGAACAGATTCAACCCCAATTTGCGATCGCCTCTACCTACAAGCTCGATCCTCAGCTTGAAAGTGTCTTAGCTCAAAACAAAATACAAACTTATCAAACCTACCGCGATGGCGCAATTCAGTGGACGCCTAAACAAGAGTTTACAACCCAGCTTGAACTAGACGATCGAGAAGCAGATTTAACCTAAAAATGAGATTAGCTTTAGCCTGCGATTATGATGGAACCTTAGCGACAGATGGAGTTGTAGACGATCTAACGCTTACAGCACTTCAACGCTTTAGCAACGCTGGAAAAAAACTGATCCTTGTGACAGGTAGACAACTGGACGATCTGCTAAACGCTTTTCCTCAAGTTGTGCTGTTTGACTGGGTTGTTGCGGAAAATGGTGCTTTGCTTTACCAACCTCAAACTCGCGTATCAACAGCTTTGGCAGATCCACCGCCTCAACGCTTTGTGCAACAATTGCAAGAAAGAGGAGTCAATCCAGTTTCAATTGGTGAAGTTATTGTCGCAACGTGGCATCCTCACGAAATCACCGTCTTAGAGATTATTCAGGAATTAGGACTCGCGTATCAGGTTATCCTCAATAAAGGGGCAGTTATGGTTCTCCCCAATGGGATAAATAAAGCAACGGGTTTGCAAAAAGCTTTGGAACGTTTAGAAGTAGCGCCAGAGAATGCTGTCAGCGTCGGGGATGCAGAAAACGATCGCGCTATGTTAAGCCTATGTGGGTATGGGGTTGCGGTGAATAATGCTTTACCTGAACTCAAAGCTATGGCAGACTGGGTAACAACAGGCGATCGCGGTTCTGGAGTTGTTGAACTGATCGATCGACTTCTAGAAAAAGATTCACCCGCCTGAGATCATCAAGCGGGTACAAGCGCAAAAGCGGGCTAGGATGTTTTGACAAAGCGGATAATTTCTCGAACATGGTTGAGAAACTGGCTGTCTACGGTTAATTGCGCGATCGCATTTTCGGCTTCTTGACGCAGTTGGCGATGTTCGGCTTGATTCGTGCGTTCTAATTCTGCGTGACTAATTACCAAATTATCAATATCTCTGCGGCTTTCTTGCCAATATCGATGATACGTCGCCGCCCAGGAATAAGGTTCCTCTGGATCGAGTTGTTCTTCTAAGCGTTCGAGAGTCGTTTCCAACTGTTCCAAGCGCTGGCGCATTTCTAGCACATCTTCGCGGGGATATTGCACTTGTTGGCGAATTGCAGCCAGTCTTGCAGCTAAATACTCATAAGTCCGAATCGCCGGACGCAAACCCGTCAGGAGTAAAGCAGCACCAGAACCAATATAGCCGACAACGCTGACGCCTGTAACGGCAAGCGCATACAATCCCAAAGTAGAGAGAAGATGCAGCGCGATCGCGATCCACAGCGATCGTTGTTCTACTATTTTGGCATAAGCCACCTGCTTGGCATCAACCGCAATCCCCTTCTCTGTCGAGGTTTCCGCTTCTACTAAAACTTCTTTGGCTTCAAAATAAATATTCCAAGGAACCGTTACAATGACCAATAACCACCAAAAACTAGCGGCCCCAATTAACCAGTCTAGGAAATTTCCAACCGGAATGTGAAGCCATTCTAGGATGCCAAAGCACAGCAGAATGAAGAGCGGTAAACTGAGACTTAGACCTAAAAAGTTGAAATACATAGGAGGTGCGGTTTCCCAACCTAAAGCACTGCTCCAATCGTGAAAAACTTTCCTCAGACTTGCTATCCTCAGTGTGCTAGTTTCCCAAGTATCACAGAGTTTTAGTTGGGGAGGAGATAGCTATACCCCGTACCGTCGGGATAGCGCTTAATCAGACGCCAAGTTTGACCTTGAATTTGGCGTTGGATGTAAACGTCAAACGGGTTATGCTTTTGCTGAACATCGCGATCGCTCAATGTGAGGGTGAGATCGTAATCTCCAGCAATATGGAACGTCGTCAAATCTTCCACGATCAGCGGTTCCCTTGTGTGGATGCGAATCCGGTTAATCTCAAAAGGTGGGGAAGAATCGAGATTCAGTTGTTGCGTCAGAGTTGCTTGGGTTTGGGATAATTGAAGCGCGATCGCCTTCTGAACCAGTTTACGGCTAGGCGTCGGACCATAACTGCTGCAAGCAACCAGCAACCCCACCACCATCAGCGCAACAATCCGAATTGCAAATTTAGGCATGGCTTTCAACAGCGATACAATCAAAGACAAAAGAGCCAAATTCCTAATTATGCCTCACAAAACCCTAGGTCTTGCTCCTGAACTTTACGAGTATGTCTTATCTCACTCTCTACGAGAACCCGACATTTTAAAGCAACTTCGAGAAGAAACCGCCTCCCTACCAGGGGCTGTTATGCAGGTTACACCCGATCAGGGTCAGTTTCTCAGTTTTTTAGTCCAGTTAATTGGTGCAAAAAAAGCCCTAGAAATCGGAGTCTTTACAGGATACAGTTCCCTCTGCGTCGCCTTAGCCTTACCCAACGATGGCACATTAGTTGCTTGTGATGTCAGCGATGAGTATACCCGCATTGCTCGCCGCTATTGGCAGGCGGCAGGAGTTGCCGATAAAATTGACTTACACATTGCCCCTGCCCTCAATACGCTAGACCAACTGCTAGAGAATGGGGAAGCTGGAAGCTTTGACTTCGTTTTCATTGATGCTGATAAAAATAATTACGCCAATTACTACGAACGCAGCCTCAAGTTAGTGCGTCCAGGCGGGCTAATTGCAGTCGATAATGTATTATGGTCGGGACGAGTTGCCGATCTGCAAGACACCGATCCGCGCACTCAATCCATTCGGGAATTTAACCAAAAACTCTCGCAAGATCCGCGAATTACCCTCAGTCTAGTTCCCCTATCGGATGGAATTACCCTCGCTTTGAAGCAGTAACTTGTTCAACAGACGCGGTATACCGCGCCTGTAGAGCCTTACAAATATTTTTGCAAAATCAGACCCAACTTTTCTTTCGTAGCGGTTGGAGCCTTATCTAGCGGGGTTAAAATGGCATACTTCAGGGCAGAGTGAGCCTCAGACTCTGGGGGATTGGCGCTTAAACGTTTAACCGTTTCCTGAATCACCTTTTGAGCGTTGGTAGCATTGCGATGCAAGTTGGCAATAATCATATCAACCGTGACGCTATCATGATCCGGATGCCAACAATCGTAATCGGTCACGAGTGCCAATGTGGCATAGGCAATTTCGGCTTCCCTGGCCAGTTTAGCTTCCGGTAAGTTAGTCATCCCGATAATTGTCGCGCCCCAACTGCGATACAAATTAGACTCTGCTTTTGTAGAGAAAGCGGGGCCTTCCATACACACATACGTCCCGCCCCGATGCAGATTCACATCTGTTAAATTGAGACTATCAACCGCATCCGCTAAAACACCCGCCAGTTTGGGACACACCGGATCGCCAAAGGCAATATGGGCAACAATTCCCTCGCTAAAAAAGGTAGAAATGCGGTTTTTGGTGCGATCGATAAATTGATCGGGGACAACCATATCTAAAGGTTTTGCTTCCGCTTGTAACGAACCCACGGCTGAAGCTGAAATCAGATATTCTACCCCCAAGCTTTTCATGGCATAGATATTCGCCCGAAAGGGTAACTCTGAAGGGGATAAATGATGGTTGCGACCATGACGGGCCAGAAAAGCAACTTTCGTCCCCTCTAGAGTTCCCACAATTAAAGCATCTGAGGGAGAACCAAAGGGCGTATCAACTGTCACCTCTTCTACATCTTTGAGGGCTTCCATCTTGTAAAGCCCGCTGCCGCCGATAATACCAATTTTTGCCTGAGTCATGCGTTTTTATCCTGTAAGGTATCGCAATGCCTAGTTATTTTACGGGCAATTGGGAGTTGGCAGTGCGGGAAGTCTGGGTTATGAGCTACTGAGAAGTGCGATCGCATAAACTAGGGGGGCAACCAGCAAAGCGGGTAAAAAAGAGGCGACTTTGACTTTTGCGACCTCTAGCAAGTTCAGGCCTAGTCCCAAAATCATCAAACCTCCCACCCCAGTTAACAGGAAGATGCGCGGATCGTTGGCTGGATCGGTTAAAGTGGTTGCAAAAAGACCTGCGGCCAGGGAAATTCCCCCTTGATAGATCGAGATCGGCAAAACTGAAAAACCCACCCCGACGCCATAACTTCCCGTTAGGGCAATAGCGGCTAAACCATCCATTGTAGCTTTTAGGGCTAATAGGGCATTATCTCCCAACAACCCATTATTAATACTGCCAATTAAAGCCATTGGGCCGATGCAAAATAGCAAGCTAGCCGCGACAAACCCTTCGGTAAACTGTCCTTCTCCCTTGAAACGCCGTTTTAAGGTATTTCCGAGGGTGGTGAGTTTCTCTTCAATGCGCCACCATTCGCCTAAAAGTCCGCCGATGACAATAGCCAGTACCGCTAGAATAACGCCATCAATTTGACCCGCCGTTGCTTTACTAAGGCTAGTCGCCATGCTAGTCCCCATAAATAGGGTAATTAAGCCGACGCCTTGAGTGATGATCTTTTGCATACGACCGGGGAGGCGATCGCGCAAAAGTAGGCCTAAAATCGTACCGATTAAGACAGTGGCAACATTAATCCAAGTTCCACTCGTTTTCAACCAGAAATTGAGCATTAAAATTTACAAGTCCCGCACCAAGTGACTGTAGAGTAAGGATTTAGAGGGTTTCGCGGTGTTCTAAATGGGCCTCAATAGCAGCGCGATCGCGCCAAATCTCTCGCAACTGCCCCATTAACTCTAACTGATCTCCAGCGTGAGGGGAATCGGGTTGAGATGCATTTCCGTAAGTATTCAAAACTTTTGCCCGTAGCGGCTGGGAAAATTCCACCGCCGCAATAAACGTATCCCCAAAACCGCATTGAAATTGCTTCCCAGCCGGGATAAAATCAAACACCCGAAACACGCCTAAAGAACCGCTTCCCCCTGTTGCAGGTAAGTCATGTTTGCCATACTTGAGGCGGTACACGTCACCCCAAGGAATAGCTAGAGAACCATAGGTTTCTTGAACTTGACGGGCGACGGAGGTCAAAACCTCAACCGCTTGGGAGGGGTTTGCTAACCCGAAAGGCGTGGTTAACGGCGAGTTCGCATCCCAACGGGTTGCAAAATCTTGGGGAAAATTCATCGCTTGCGCCCAAGCTGCAAAGAGAACGCCCCCCTGACTGTCAGCATTGGTATTCCGGTTCCAAGCTTGTAAGACTTCTACCGCTTGCTGAACTATCGGATCGTCAGAGGTTGAGGCTGCACTTAACAGATCGTCTAATACCCGGTCTGCTAATTCTACATGAGTGGAATTCTTACGCTCAATCATCTCCTCAAATGAGAGAGTTTCCCCTTCTGACAGCAGTTTTGCAGATCGTTGCGCCCGCAGGTGCATAAACTGGGGGGCCATGTATGCAGGATAGTCTTGAGGATTCAATTCTGCGGGAAAAGTCGTCGTCCAGGGCGGATCGTTAGCATTTTGCAACCAACCACTTCTCGGATCTAAAACGCGGGGTAACTCTTCGTAGGGATGGGTTTGCGTCCAGAGAGTGGCTGAGGTATTCCCCGGAACCACGCCATCCCAACTTCCGGGAGGTCTTTTGGGGACTTGACCGTTAAAGACATGGAGAATATGGCCCTCTTTATCGGCGTAGAGAACCGTAAACATGGGAATTTGCAGGCGTTTGAGGGCGGTTTCAAATTCTTGGAGGTTTTGCGATCGCGCCATATCCCAATATTGCTCTAGCATATCCGGTCGATCTAAACCTGCAATTCGCATCGCTAGAGCTTTATTATCTTTCTGGTGAATAACTGAACCCTGAATCGATCGATAGATCGTTAAGGGTTCTGACCGAAAACTCCCATCGGGTTGTTTAACCTGAAGCGTCTGAGTCGTTACTTCTAGCGGTTTAAAACCCCCATCCCACTCATAGCCTAACTGATTTCCCTGGGAAACTAGGGTTAATTCGTATAAATCAACGGCATCAATGGTGTTAACGGTATGCGCCCATCCTAAATGGTCATTGAACGCAAATACCAAAATCGGCATACCCACCAAAGTTGCCCCATACAGGTTAAGGTCAGGTGAGGTCAGGTGGGCTTCGTAGAGCAGAAATTGACCTGACCATTGCAAATGCGGGTTTGCAAGTAGCATAGCATGGCCGCTAGCAGACCGTTTTGGAGCGATCGCCCAAGCATTCGATCCGGCTTGCCAGCGTTGAGTGAGGTGGGGCACTGCTCCTGCCTGTGGTAAAAAAGTAAAATGCACATTCCGCAAAGCATGGGCAAGGATATCAACCCCGGTTATCGGGAAAACGGGTTGTAGACTTTCATCAATAGCATGACTTTTCCCATACTCATTCATCCCTCGTGCAAACGCATCTAAATAGCGCCGCATTTCCGGTTTTTGGGCTTCATACCACTGCGCCGCTAAGGTAGGTATTCCCAAACTCCGAATCTCTTGATCTGATTCTAAATATTGTTCTCCCCAGTATTCAGCGGCGCGTCCCCTCGCTTCTGCATACAGGCGCAAAATCAAATTACCATGACTGTGCATTTGCGCCCAACCAAAGGCTTTAAATAAACTTTCATTATCCTTAGCAAAAACATGGGGAACGCCCCAAGTATCCCAGAGTATTTCAGTTTTGTTCATTGTGGCATTAGCTAAGGTGCAGCTATGGAGAGTAAACGCTAAGACTAAGCTAAGAAGAGTCACCTTCCAAAAATGGCTATATTTTTGATAAATCATCAGCACTCACTCAAGCCCGCGCTTACTATGATAAAGGAATGATAGGTTGAGGGAACAATTATGTCTGTCCAAGTTGAAAAGCGGTATTACACTCGCGAGGAATATCTTGCTTTGGAAGAAGCCGCAGAATACAAAAACGAATACTACGATGGGGAGATTATACCGATGACTGGAGGAACCACCAACCATAACCGAATCTCTGGTAACTTTTACCGGAAGTTTCCCTTAACGCTGAATGGAGGAGAGTATGAAGCCTTTATCGGTGATGTACGTTTATGGATTTCCCAATATCGCTGTTACGTCTATCCTGATGTCATGGTAATTCGGGGCGAACCTATTTACGAAGGAAAAGGAACCATAACCATTACTAACCCGATTTTAATTATTGAAGTTAAATCTAATTCTACAGACAACTACGATCGACGCGATAAATTTCGCTACTATCGTTCAGTACCTGGTTTTCAAGAATATCTTTTAGTCGATCAATATAGTTTTCAGATCGAACAGTTTTTTAAACAAAGTAATGGGCAGTGGTTATTTAGCGAATATGAAGGCGAATCTGCAATTTTATCCCTCAAATCTATCCCTTTAGAAATTCCCTTTCAAGATATCTATCAGCGTGTTAGTTTTGACCAAACCTAATATAGTGTTTTTTGATTGGATGAGATACGGCCCGATCCCCCTAAATCCCCCTTAGTAAGGGGGACTTTGAAGAAAGTATACTTCACGAACCTGAAAAATGCTGTATTTCTCCTCACCTTATATTATCCAGAAAAAAGGGGGCATTTGCCCCCTAATCTTTAATCGATAACCTTGAACGAACTAACCTGGAGAACCGGGCCAATCATTGCGAAAGTCATGACATCATCGCGAACTTCTCCTTCTACTGATACCTTCAAACCTTCTTTTTTCAACTCAGAAGGGGCATCCTTGAGTTCATAAGTCTTATCCGCGCTGACTAACGCCCAAGTACCGGGACCAAAGCCTTTCTTTTCAATCGTTCCAGTTACAATCATGCCAGTTTTTGCTCTCCACTAACCGCTAAACGGGCTAACCCAAAACAGAGTAGCGCGTTGATAACCAGGAAGCCACGGGCTAACCAACCTCCGCCTAACCACATCATAGCCGGGTCAATAGCGGCGCTAATGAATAAGCAACTCGCTACACCCAAAGCTGAACCAATGGCGAACCATTTCCAACTGGGATGACCCAAGAAGAGGACAATGAGAACGGCGGGAATTAGAACGCTAGCAAAGATGGGGTTTAAAGCGGTACTCCCGATAACGGTGTTCCCTAACTCTGGAATGGAACTCCCCATCATCCGGAAAGGCCATTGCGGCACATCAAATAGATAGAAGCCTTGCAGGAAGAATAAACCGCTGCTACCTGCAACTAAGCCGCTGGCTAACGACCAACTCCAACCGAAGGGGAAGTAGTTTCGCAGCAACCAGGCGAGTAGGTACGATCCGAGCACCATCCCAATTTTAGGCAAAAGCGCGATCGCGCCACCATCAATCCAAAAACGAGGATTGAGATAGCCATTATCCCGCAACCACCGGAAGAAATCCTTAAAGGTAATTTGACCGCGCAAGGCCAACTTCACTGAAGCAGCAGCATCCAAATGACCCGCCCCAAAATGGTTTAAGGGGTCTTCTGCAACCTTACGAGAGGCTTCTTTTAAGATATTGGCAATTTCATCGGGACTCTCAATATTCGACGCTTTCAGCAACGCTGCAACCCCCGCTACGTGAGGCGCGGCCATACTGGTTCCCTGATAAGCGGCAAAAATGGGCTGTCCGGTTTCTGGGTCAATGGTATTTTGTAAAATACCGCCTGCGGGGTTTTCTTCATTCATATAACCCCCCGGTGCAGAAATATCTACACCCGCGCCAAAGTTAGAATAAGGGGCCCTGTCACCTGCGGAATCTAGCGCTGAAACGCCAATGACGCGAGGATAGCGGGCGGGGTAGCTGGCTGAATTCTGATTAGAATTACCCGCTGCTGCAATAACCACAACCCCTTTTTGATAGGCGTATTCGATGGCTTCTTGCATGAGTTGGCTTTCACCGCTGCCACCCAAACTCATGTTGATCACATCTGCACCATTATCGGCGGCAAATTTAATCGCTTCGGCAATATCGGCAACAGTTCCGCCGCCACTTGCGCCTAAAACCTTTAGGGGCATAATTTGGGCTTCGTAGGCAATTCCAGCAACCCCATAACCATTATTAGTGGATTGGGCGATGGTTCCGGCGACGTGGGTTCCATGTCCGGCGTCATCATCGGCGGCGATGCGGTCGTTGACGAAATCGTAACCTTTGACAAATTTAGTATCTTTGAGGTCGGGAACGCGACTGACACCCGTGTCGATGACGGCGACGGTGACGCCCTGACCGTGGGTTTCATCCCAAGCCGCTTCTACATTAATACTGCGGAGGTTCCACTGTTTGGGATAGTCTGGGTCGTTGGGAACGGCGTTCAGCGTATAAATGTAGTTGGGTTCAATATATTCGGTGTACTTCTGCAAGCCCGATTGTCTCAGGTTTTGCAGCAAAGCGCGATCGCCCTCTACGATATAAACGTTGTCCGCTTGGGAAAATTCGCTATTGAGTCGGGGTTTGACCCCAAACTCTTGAGCAATTTCTTGGAGTTTCGGGCTAATCTGTTCGGCTTTTTCTTCCCGAAAGTCTAGTACAATCGAGTCAAACTCGCCTTTGTTCGACAATCCGGGATAGCTGAATAGGGCAAAGCCTAGTCCTATCACAAATAAACAAGTGAGGAAAAATTTTCTCATGTCCGCATCGCCTAGGTTGCTCGCTTGGATTCCACGATAACCCACAAAAAGGGTCATCCGACAGATTTGGATCGGGTGCGTTTGAAATCCTTCAAGAAGGACTACTCAATCAATTCGTCCGATTAAGGATTGTGCTGGAAAAATCGTGCCACGATAGAGAAGCAGGGACGGGTTTGAGCGACGATGGAAAGAGGATTACTGTGGTTGCCGTTGTTAATCGCCTTTTTTGGGTTAGCCTGGGCGGGATGGAATGATTACCAGAAGGTGGAAGCTTACCGCCAGTGGGCGATGCAGTTCGACCGGGCAAAGTACGATATCTATGCCGTTCTAGGTCAAAAAGGCAGCGAACTAACCTGGGGAAAGCCGACGCGCCAAGGGCCTGTAGATTTAGAGACGTTTTCTTTGAGCAATGTGCAAGGAATTCGT
The DNA here is from genome assembly GCF_001746915.1 of Desertifilum tharense IPPAS B-1220. Classification (NCBI taxonomy): domain Bacteria; kingdom Bacillati; phylum Cyanobacteriota; class Cyanophyceae; order Desertifilales; family Desertifilaceae; genus Desertifilum; species Desertifilum tharense. The sequence continues at coordinate 106,921 of NZ_MJGC01000038.1, read as the reverse complement.
CTGCTTGGCGATCGCCAACCCTTAGACTGGAATAGCGAGCTAAACGGCTCTTTTAAGCAAGTTGCTCTAGAATTTATCCTACCTATCCCGCAAGCTTCGATTCAAGTTCCGTTTACAGAACTCTCTCTGGCGGCTGAATGGGGTAAGTTTCTGCAACAGGAGTGGCAGCGTTATCAATCGCAGAAAGCGGTTTAGATCAACCCAATTGACAAACTTATGAATTGAAACAGTTCGCTCAATACCGTTTTGAGAGTCTCCTATTCACTTTACAGGTTTTTCCATCATTCATAAGGTAGAGATAACTCATTTATCAGACCTCTATCTCCGGTAGGTTTTCTTAAGTTTGTTACTTTTGTTAATTTGCACACAGACAACTTAAAGTTGCTGCTTTTAAGTCACTTAAATTGATTTAGAAATTAGCAAAATTCAAGAAAAAACCAAAGTCCTGGAGACCTTATGACCTCTATTAATACCGATCCCAATCAAAAAGCCTTACAGAAATTCAACTCTCTAAGTGTAGACGATCGGTTAGCCTTTTTATGGTTTGTTTACACCGAAATGGGCGAGTCCATTACCCCGGCTGCACCGGGTTCCGCCGCTCCTGAAATTGCTGAAGGTTTGTTCAACCAAGTCAAAGAGAAATCGCACGACGAACAACTCCAAGTTATGCGCGATTTGGTTAACAACGCTGACACGCTCATCTGTAGAGAGTACGGTTCTTTCAGCGATAATACCAAGTTATTATTCTGGTATCGCCTCTCTCAAGGAATGGAATCGCAAATCATTGTTCCTATGCCCCCCAACTATGAAATGGCAGAGGCTGGCGATGAATTGTTGGAACAACTGAAAGGATTTGATTTCAATCAGCAAATCACCTTCTTACGCGATTCAGTAATGGGAATGGGCGCTGAACCCAAAGGCGGTTCTGATATCTAAGGGAAACTTAAAATTCTAGTTTTGATGAATTCCTAATTGAAAGAAAACCTAGGATACCTCATGCAAGAATTAGAACTGGTGCAAGCCAGTTCTTTTTTTAGGGCTGTACTCCATTTGAACTGCTCAAAGCGTGAGACTCACTCGGTTTTAACACCGCTACGCACCAAGCAAGCTACAGCACACTGCTTCGCACCAAGAACCGCGCAACAGCACTTTGCTATACTCGTTTTTCGCTCCTGAGTTAGACTTAATTCCCCTATCGATCGCGCTATGCTGTGGATGAAAATTTAGGAGATTGAATGATGGCAGACGAAACCTATCGTCAAGGAATTAGCGATCGCAATACCGGCATGGCTGAAAATATGTCTCAGTTTGACGCTGACTTAAGCGCAGCAGACGCAACTCCCGCCGGAGAACTGGATAATAACCGCTACCAAGCCGCCGTCGTCGGCGAAGAGTCCCCTGGCGGTACCACCCCCACCCCCGATCAAGATGTGGTTGAAGAAATAGCCGCCACCGTCGGCGTCGAAATGGACGACCGCCAACCCTTACGAATTAACGATACCTTAGAGAGACGCGATCGCAATCGTTCGGAACTCGACCCCGCCACGGCTGAAGACTACGAACAACGCCGAGATTAAATGGGTACATCCCCCAATGGGTGACATCCCCTAAGCCGAATCAAAAGATTCGAGCCTAAGATGGGGGCAACAGGGAGCGAGGACGTTCGCTATAATCTGACTGCCTCAGTTCCAACTCCACGGACTGAAAAAATTACGGATTTTAGTCTTAGGAGCCTGTAAACAGCAACTATCATGATTACTTCAGTTACGCAGGCAGACTTGGCAACTCGACGACAGCATCTTCGCAAAAGCCGACGGATTAAGATCGTACAAACCATTTGGCGCAGTGCCGTTGTCAGTGGCATTGCCGGGGGAGTCGTTTGGGTGACAACCCTTCCCGGTTGGGTGATTCGCCAGTCCGAACAAGTTGCGATCGCCGGAAACCAGTTTCTTTCCACCCAAGCGATCCGTTCGCTACTCCCCATCGACTATCCCCAATCTTTATTTCGCCTCGAACCCTACAACATTGCTAACACTCTAGAAGCCAAAGGCCCCATTGCGGCGGCTAGAGTCAACCGCCAATTATTCCCCCCTCGCCTCACCGTTCAAGTCACCGAAAGACATCCCGTTGCCGTGGCGATCGCACCTGCGGGACATCACCCCTCACAAAACGCCTCTGTGGGCTTATTAGACGACCAAGGGGTGTGGATGCCTCAAGAAAGCTATACCGCCCTCAACCAGTCCTTTCCCCTACCCACCCTCAAAATCGTCGGTAAACCCGACACCTATCGCTCGCACTGGCGCGAAGTTTATCAAATCATTCATCGCAGTCCCATCCAGATTACAAGCATTGACTGGCAAGATACCAACAACCTTAAACTCGATACCGAATTGGGCGTGATTCATCTGGGCCCCTACAGTCCCAAATTTGAGCAGCAGATCAAAACCCTCGATCAAATGCGGCAACTCTCCGAGAGAGTCAACCCGGCACAAATCGCTTATATCGATCTGAAAAACCCCGCCGCACCGATGCTGCAACTCCGATAGAGGACAGCTCAAAAAGTGGACGCCTTGAAGTTGACAGTTGCCAGCAGGCTTGCTAGAACTCTTGAGTCCCTCTTGTCAAACTCCAACGAGCTACTCCTTTGAAAGATTCAATCAAAACTTAAGAGTAATTCATTGCCTTGCTTGAGTATGATTAAACCTGTAGCAAAGCAGATGGGTTTCCCATTTCATTGGCCTAGCCTGTAAGTTCTCCATCCAGACCAACCGGCTGATTGGGCAAAACATCCAAAGCGGCGATCGCGCATCTTTAGGATAGCCCAACAAGTTACAGTCTGAGGAACCACTTCAGGGTACTATCATTGATAAGCTGTGCTGCTTGTAGATAATAAAGTTGTTTAGATGACCTAACCAAATTGCCCATGACACTGCCGAATAGGAAACTAGGGCTTGCTCACGGAAACGCCAACGCTGAAAATCCTACCCCCTTTGCTATGTCAGTGGATGCTGCTAACCCTTTCCGCAATGCTGGACTGCAAATCGCGCAGTCCCACGATCGCAATAACCTCGCCGCAGAAGAGTCTAGGCAAGACAACATTGTGCCAAGCAGCGTTGCCCGGATTAAAGTGATTGGTGTTGGAGGCGGCGGGGGAAACGCCGTCAACCGCATGATCGCGAGCGAAGTGTCTGGGGTTGAATTCTGGACGATTAATACTGACGCTCAAGCCTTAATGCACTCATCCGCCGCTAAACGCTTGCAGATTGGTCAAAAATTGACCAGAGGACTAGGCGCAGGCGGCAACCCAGCAATCGGTCAAAAAGCCGCAGAAGAATCGCGAGATGAATTAGCCCTAGCGCTCGAAAGTGCCGACCTAGTGTTTATCACTGCGGGTATGGGAGGCGGTACAGGCACGGGTGCAGCCCCCATTGTGGCGGAAGTTGCCAAAGAAGTCGGAGCGTTGACTGTGGGAGTCGTGACGCGCCCCTTCACCTTTGAAGGTCGCCGTCGGACTAATCAGGCCGATGAAGGCGTAGAAGCCCTAAAAAGCCGGGTAGATACCCTGATTATGATTCCCAATGACAAACTGCTTTCTGTAATTACCGAACAAACTCCGGTGCAAGAAGCGTTTCGCGTTGCCGATGACATCCTGCGTCAAGGGGTGCAAGGGATTTCCGACATTATTACCGTTCCGGGTTTAGTGAACGTAGACTTTGCAGACGTGCGGGCTGTAATGGCCGATGCTGGCTCGGCGCTGATGGGAATTGGCACGGGTTCTGGCAAATCGCGAGCCAGAGAAGCTGCGATCGCGGCTATTTCTTCACCCTTGCTCGAAACTTCAATTGAAGGAGCCAAAGGCGTCGTCCTCAATATCACTGGGGGAAGCGACCTAACTCTCCACGAAGTGAACGCCGCCGCCGAAATTATTTACGAAGCCGTCGATCCCAACGCCAATATTATCTTTGGGGCTGTCATTGACGAGCGCTTGCAAGGCGAAATCCGGATTACAGTCATTGCCACAGGTTTTAGCGGCGAAAGTCCCGTTCAACCTGCCCAACGGGTTGCCAATGTGCCAGCGCAACGACCCGTTGTCCCCAGAACTCAGCCTCAAGCCCGCTCTGAGTCAGAACGAGGCTTAGATATTCCTGAGTTCTTACAACGTCGCCGTCCGCCCAATCGTCCCTAACTTGAGGGCTTCGCAATGGGAAGATGGAAAAGCAGCCTCCCCGTCTTCCCCATTCCCCTCCCTAAATTGCCCTATGACCAATACTACTTCTCGCTCGATACCCGTCGCTCTAACCATTGCAGGGTCAGATAGCGGGGGCGGTGCGGGAATTCAAGCGGATTTACGCACCTTCGCTTTTCACTGCGTTCACGGAACGAGTGCCATTACTTGCGTTACGGCTCAAAATACGCTGGGGGTGACTCGCGTAGATGCTCTCCCCGTAGAGGCGGTCATCGCTCAAATTGAAGCGGTGAGGAGCGATATTGGCGTGCAAGCGGCAAAGACGGGAATGTTGCTCAACCCGTCGATTATTGCGGCGGTGGCGCAACAGGTGAAAGACTATCCGTTTGCGAACCTAGTGGTCGATCCGGTGATGGTATCGCGCACGGGGGCCCAGTTAATTGATGATGAGGCGATCGCAATTTTGCGCGAACAATTGATTCCCCAGGCGACGCTTGTCACCCCCAACCGTTACGAGGCACAGATTCTCAGCGGTTTGCTCATTCAGAGTTTAGATGATATGCGGGCGGCGGCCCAGCGGATTTATCAACAAGTTGGGGTTCCCGTCTTAATTAAAGGCGGCGGGTTAAGCGGCGCGGCGCGAGGCGTAGATATCTGGTTTGATGGGAAACGCTACGAAACCTTGAAAACTACAACCGTCGAGACTCCGCACACGCATGGCACTGGATGCACCCTAGCCGCAGCGATCGCAGCTCAATTAGCGCTAGGACAAGATTTATTCCCCGCCATCCAACTTGCGAAAGCCTATGTCACCCAGGCGCTACAACACGCCTTGGCTTTGGGTCAAGGAAGCGGGCCGGTAGGTCACTTTTTTCCGTTGCTGCCTCACGAGGAGTGATAAGTCTGACCGTTCGTTGAGCTAGAATGAGCGCGAGATCTGCTGGCTAACGGGAATTTCGATTAAAAACTCCGTTCCTTGTCCCGGTTGGCTCTTGCACCAAAGCTGACCTTTATGTTTTTCGACAATAATCTGATAGCTAATGGATAACCCTAAACCCGTCCCTTTACCAACCGGCTTGGTGGTAAAGAAGGGGTCGAACAGTTGCGTTTGAATCGCTTCTGGCATTCCAGGGCCGTTATCCGCAATGGTAATTGAAACATAATGGGGACGGCTGATTTGAGTGCGAATCCAGATGGTTGGGGGTTTTTCCAGCGGGGATTTGCCGTTATATTCTGAATGGCGATCGCTACTCCCCACCACAGATAGCGGTCGTTCGAGCAAGGACTCTTCTAACGCATCAATGGCATTACTCAAAATATTCATAAATACCTGGTTGAGTTGTCCTGCGTAGCACTCAACACTGGGTAAATTGCCGTACTCTTTCACCACCTCAATCGCGGGACGATGGGATTTTGGCTTAAGCTGATTTTGTAAAATGACTAGCGTGCTTTCAATGCCTTCATGGAGGTTCACCTGCTGCATTTTTCCGCGATCGCTGCGCGAGAATGTCCGCAACGACAAGACAATTTCTCGAATGCGATCGGCTCCAACTTTCATAGAAGACAGCATTTGAGGCAAATCTTGCATTAAAAATTCTAAATCAATGTTGTCCCGGTAATCTTGGATGGGTTCGACTGGATCGGGGTAATGTTCCTGATAAAGTTTGACCAATTCCAATAAATCTCTGGCGTACTCATTGGCAAAGGTAAGATTGCCATAGATAAAGCTGACGGGGTTATTAATCTCGTGCGCTACCCCGGCTAGCAGATGACCTAAAGCAGAGAGTTTCTCGGTTTGTACGAGTTGAGCTTGGGTTTGCTGAAGATTGTGTAAGGCTTGTTGGAGTTGTTCGGCTTGTGCGGTGGCTAAAGCGGCGGTGCGGCGACTTTCTTCATAGAGTTTGGCTTGATCGATCGCGATCGCAATTTGATCGGCGACAGCATTAAGCAATTCTACTTCGCTAATTTTCCAAGGGCGATCGCTGCTTTCATGCTGGCACATGACCACCCCCAGATCGCCGGAACGGGTTTGAACGGTAATCGCTAGGAGCGATCGCACTCCAATTTCTAAAAGCGCAACTTTGCTATTCGCATCGAGTTGGTGAGTCGTAGTAACATCATCCAGTTTCAGTAAACTTTGTTCGAGAATTCGCTCTCCCAAAAGCTCAATCGCTTGCAAACGATTGTCATCGCGTGCAGCTACGTAGGGCAACTCGCAACACTCATGACCTAACTCAAATTGGTAACATTTTTCTAGGGATAATAAAGAATTGCCCCCTAATGCTTCGTGACTTAAGGTTTGTTCTAAAGAAAGGTCTTGATTTCTACACCAAAAAAACTGACAGCGATCGATTTGCAGCAACTCGCGAATCTCAGCAACAGCCGTCCACACAATCGTATCAATATCTAGGGAATTGCGAATTTGGCTGGATAGGCGACGCTTAAACACTTCCGATTGCTGAACTAACTTCCTAAACTGATTAGTCCGATGTCGTAATTGTTCTTGGGTTTGCTGCAAGCGCTCGTTTGCCGCTATCAATTCCTGATTAGCGATCGCCACTTCGCGAGACTTTTGTTCGAGCTGACAGTTATATTCAATCGCTTGAGAAACTTCTGCCAGCATATCAATAATAACTGGAGAAACTGTTCCTTCTAATTCTTCCATTCCCAACCAAGGCAATGGCTTAATTAAGTCTGGACTGGTATAAATAGTTTGAAACTGACCATTGGGCAAAATTTTACCAATCCGACAAGCTTTAGAAAGGTGATGGTTTGGCTCAATTTTAACAATCCCGCTCGGCCCGTGAAAGGTTTGACCGTAAGCCGCTTGGCGCACATCGTCTACCGCAAACGATTGTGCAGTCTCTACCGCTTGTTTCCATAAAAAGACTTGAGCGTAAGCGGACTGAATTGAATCGCTAGTGACGCGATCTGTGCCATATTGTTTTTTAAAACTTTGAACAAACTGCTGATTTTCTTTTAACTCTAAGCTTTGAAAATAACTCCATGCAGCATAATGTCCCGTTGCCACATCTGGAGGCATTCGTCGCAATTCTTCTTCGGCGACGCTAATCGCCATAATTGGAATTTTTTCGGCAGAAATTCCAAATTCTTTATACTGTTGATAAAAAGCAAGATTGCTATCTCCATTCAGCGTATTAAAAACTACATCTGGCTGAATGTTTTGAATTTGTTCAATAATTTCTGTAAAATCAGTAGTTCCTAGGGGCGTATATTCTTCACCCAGCAAAGTACCGCCAAAATGCTTGAGTTGGGCTTTGATCAGCTTATTGACCGTTCGGGGAAAAACGTAGTCTGAGCCTACCAAATAAAATCGCTTGCCCTGATTATCTAACAACCATTGGATAGTCGGTTCAACTTGCTGATTGGGACATAATCCACTGTAAAAAATTTGACGCGAACATTCTAGCCCCTCGTATTCTACGGGATACCAAAGCAGGGCATTAAATTCTTCAAGAACGGGTAAAACGGCTTTACGAGTCGCAGAAGTCCAACCGCCGAATAAGGTAGTCACGCCGCATTCTTGGAGAAGCTGGCGCGCTCGTTGAGCAAAGATTGCTGGATCGGAAGCGCCATCTTCAATGATTGGCTCAATTTGCCGCCCTAGCACGCCCCCAGAGGCGTTAATTTGCGCGATCGCCATCAGTTGAGCATCTTTGAGCGATTGCTCGCTAATCGCCATTGTACCGCTCAAAGAATGTAAGATCCCGACTTTGACCGTTTCCTCCGCCGCTTTGTGTTGTTCTGGCATCATTTTCAAGAGTGTTGAGCGCTTGCAGTTTTTCTATTCAGCATTACTGCCCATTGCTGGCTAAACTGGGGTTGTTTGAGACGAAACCTGCCTAAAGTGCGATCGCGCTTGAGTGGATTGCAGCCAGCAATCGGGTTGCGGGACAAAAGACCTATTATGACTAATCTTTAAATAAAGAAATTTCGATAAGCTTGAGTTCATAAATAATTTAACTTTTAGATTACTGATAAATCTGCTAGAGATTTGTATCTGATGAAACAGCAGGTTTCTCCGTTTAATTTAGCAGCCTGTCTGAAATTGCAGTCTCCGCCCCAAGCGAAGCCAAAACACCTTCTATTAAGATTTGGACATTGGCTGTTAAAATTTGGGGATCGGCTTGATGATCAGTAGAGAGTGGCTATGGAACCCATGCAGCCTGTACCGCAAGAAGTTCTGCAACAAGTCGCTGAGTATTTCAGCGTACTGGCTGAACCAATGCGCCTAAAAATCCTAAACTTACTTCGCAATGGTGAAAAATGCGTACAAGACTTAGTGGAAGCTACCCAAACGAGTCAAGCAAACGTCTCAAAACACCTCAAGGTCATGCTCCAAGCCGGGATTTTGCACCGCCGAACCGAGGGAACCTCTGCTTACTACAGCGTTAAAGACGAACTCATTTTTGAGCTTTGCAATCTGGTGTGCGATCGCCTTGCCACTCGCATCGAACAGCAAGCGCGTCATTTTCGCGATTTTAGCTTAACGGCAAAAAAATAAGTGGGGGAACTCAGGAAGAACCTGAGTCACCCCCTTCAAGGGATTAAATTGGGAAATCTCGCTCGACACTGGCACGAGTCAAAGGCTGATCGAGCGTTAGCCCTTCACCCCCTAGATACTCAATCGGCTGCCCTTCGACTAAAATCCAGACCGGTCGATTAGGCGCAGTTGCAGTAGCCGTGTAGACCACCTGCCACACGCGGCCGCTCATAGAGGCGCTACCGCCACCCTGAGTAAACTCCTGAGAGAGATTAACATACACGCCATCATTTCTAACCTCAACCCCGCGTAGCTGCGTTCCTGGGGGAATTGCGGAGGTATCGGCGGGACTATCCGGTTCGGATAGGAGATGATTAAAGGCGGTCGCGAGGCGATCGCTCTCATTTTGCACGCCAGATTGCACGGCAACCGGCTTGGGAGTAAGCTGAAAACTACTCCCCGTATCTCGAATCCAGTACACTTGTACGGTTTCCTGGACAGGCGTTACGGGCTGTTCTCCGGGAGTGGGGCTGGCTTGAGCCGTCGGTGCGGGTGAAGGCGATGGGTCTTGGCGCGTATTGATCGCCCAGAATGCCGTTCCTGCGCCTACAGCCAGCATGAGAGCAGAAACAGCAATAATTGCGCCTTGAGAAATATTGCGATGGGGTTTTTGATCTTGCATAAAGATCCTCCTAAAACCGATGATTGAGCAAGGCGGATTGTACCGTCAACGAAAGCGCAAAGCTTAACGGGAAGGCGGAGCTAATCTTACAAACGCAGCCATTTCCATTTGTTCCGGATTGACCTCTACCTGTAAAAGCCGCGCTGTAATTCCTGAAGCCTCTAGCACTTGCAAGTCGAGGCGTCGATTAACCCCTTCTGTTAGTAAATTAACAAAGAGTTCTGGAACGGGAGTGCCATTTAATTCTAGACGAGGGTTCAGAAGTTGAAGTTTCCGTCCGCCAATCGTCCCTAAACCCGTTTCTGCGGTTAGCGTAATCGGGGTTGTTGCCGTTCCCTGTTCTTGTAAATTAACCTGGATGCGAAAGCGATTATTTCCTAAGAATTCTACTTGAGGGGCGAGGATTTCATAGCGGTTGACTTGAGCGCCCATTGGACCGGGAAGCAATTGGCTAGCCGCTGTTCGCAGGCGATTGGTGACAGCAGGCGATCGCAATGCCCGGTTGATATCCTCTTCGCTCAGAGCCAGACGAATTCCAGCTTGGATCGGTCGTTCTAAAAATGAAAAATCTCGCTGTCTTAACCGTTCGCGCAACTGAGGCAGATCGAGATCGATGGGATCGGTTTCAATATCCACCGCCGCGAGTCGAATATCCGGTTGCAGCCAGAGTCCGCGTCCTGCAATTTGGATGCGTTCAACCTTCCCTTGTAATAATTGATGGCTTGGAGGGTTATCGACTCGGACTTCAAGCTGTTCGATACGTTCAAACTGAGAGCGAATCAGCCGTTCCCCCACCCGATCGACCACTAAGCCAATGGGAGAAGCCAATAGGAGCAAACCCGAAAGCAGGATCGTCAGAAATTCCATGAATATTTATGTTGTCTGCGCCGTAAAATTGAACTTTCATAGTTAATCTAACGGCTAACGGTTACAGTGGCTAGCTCAAAATCGATTAATACCAGAAGCGATCGCCCTCATAAAAGTGCAAGCGTCCGTAGCCTAAAAACTGACCCCGCGCCTGTTCTCCCGGTGGAAAAGCAGTCACGCCAAACAGATAAACGCCCCCAAAGCGCGGGTTGCGAATCGGATACAGGCGAATGGTGACGGTTTGACCTGGTGTTACGGGCGGATCGAAGATAACGGTTAGACTTTGCGATTGACGGTCTTGAGTGACGCCTTGCAAATTTAAAGCTTGACCCCGCCGGGAAGAACCTCCTGCAAAGGCGCGGCTTTCTTGAAGGAAAAATTGAGGAAAATCTCCCCCCTCCCGCAAAGCAATGGTGACGCGCTGCAAGGGTTCGCCTGCATTCTCAGGCAAATCTAGGGTGAAATCATAGCTAGCGTGCCATACGTTAACCGTATTAAAGCTTGTACTGGCAGACAATAGGCGGGGGGGTTGAACAAAATGGGTGCTGCCATCGGCAAGTTGCACAGCTTTGGCAAAATGAGCGTGAATGCCCATCGAAGCAAGAGCTGCTAAAGTTAAGCCGATTCGGGTGATGAGATTCATGGGAGAGTACCGAACGCGATCGCGGAATAGTTTTATTGTGTATCCGAGCGCGATCGCCCTCAATCAACCCAAAGAGCGACCTCTATTCAGCACTGCTGTTGCCCAAGCCCATCCCCTAAGATGGACCAATCGCACCGGAGTAAACCAAACCGCGCTGTAAATCCAGCGTCAGCATTGAGCCATCGCGAATCACTTCTGTTGCCCGTTTCACACCCACCATCACCGGAATTCCCAAGCGCAAACCAATCACCACCGCATGGCTAGTTAAACTCTCTTCTTCTGTCACCACACCCGCCGCCTTGCGGATCGCATCCACAAAATCAGCACTGGTTGAAGGGGCGACTAAAATCTCACCGGGATTAAAGTGAGTGACATCAATGCCATTATGAGCAATCCTCGCCCGACCGCTGACAAACCCCTGTCCTACCCCCGTTCCACTGCATAAAACGGCGGTTACAACTTCCACCTTAATTAAATCTGTTGAACCGGGAACGCCCTGTAAAGTCCCGGCAGTCATGACCACTAGATCGCCTTCCTGCAACAAATACTTTTCTTGAGCCACCCCTAAAGCCGCTTGGAAGGTTTGATTCGTCGAAGCCAAATCTAACACCAATAAGGGCGTAACCCCCCAAACCAGTTGCAAGCGACGCGCCACATCGACATGGGGAGTCACCGCCAGAATCGGTTTTTTGGGACGAAACTTGGAAACATTCCGCGCAGTAGCCCCGGTTTTCGTCAGGGTCATAATTGCACTGGCTTCCAATTGTTCGGCAATGCGGCTCACGGCTTGAGAAATCGAATTGGGGATTGAACGGCGCGTATTCGGATGGGCTTGATGCGCCTTCATTTCTCGCTCAGTGCGAATTGCAATCCGGGCCATTGTTGCCACTGCTTCTACGGGATGTTTCCCCACCGCCGTTTCGTTGGAAAGCATGACGGCATCCGTACCATCTAGAATCGCATTAGCCACGTCAGAAATCTCCGCGCGGGTTGGACGGGGCGAGTGAACCATGCTATCCAGCATTTGAGTGGCTGTAATTACTGGAATTCCCAGGCGGTTCGCTGTTGTAATTAAGCGTTTCTGTAAAATAGGGACATCTTCGGCGGGCAGTTCAACGCCCAAATCTCCGCGAGCCACCATGACGCCATCGGAGAGGCTTAAAATAGCGTCCATTTGCTCGATGGCTTCGTGTTTTTCGATTTTGACGATGACGGGAATTTGTTTACCCGCGTTAAAGATGAGTTCTTTAATTTCGAGGACATCTTGCGGGTTGCGGACAAAGGAAAGCGCTACCCAGTCAATCCCTTGATTGAGACCAAATCTTAAATCTTCTCGGTCTTTTTCGGTTAAGGCTTTAATGGAGAGGTAGACGCCTGGGAAGTTAACGCCTTTGTTGTTAGAGAGGACGCCCCCAACGACGACGCGACAATGTAATTGTCGGCTGCCTTGGTCTACTTCTTCAACCAGCATCTCCACCCGGCCGTCATCGAGCAGAATGGTGGCATCGACAGGAACTTCATCGGCTAGGGGTTCGTAGGTGACAGAACTGATGGCTTGGTTCCCAATCATGGGATTGCTGGTCAGCGTGAAGCGATCGCCTTTATTGACTAAAATTGACCCATTCTCAAAGCGGCCGAGACGAATTTTGGGGCCTTGCAAGTCTTGGAGAATGCCTACAGGTTGATTCAGCTCAAAAGAAATCTGCCGAATCAGGCGAATCGAGCGTTGATGATCTTCATGGGTGCCGTGGGAAAAATTGAGTCGCAGCGTGGTGGCACCCGCTTCAATAAGACTGCGGAGAACATCTGGTTGACTGGTTGCAGGACCAATCGTGGCAACAATCTTCGTCCGACGCAAGGAATCGTGCAGTTGCATGGGTGGAGTTTTTCGGCAACAGAGCAAAAAAGGTAAACAAGATGCCTATCATATATCAAAGCCAGAGCCATCGGAGTTAGAGATTAACGATTCCTTTGGGGTAGACCCTTGCCGATCTCCAGCCGGTGGGGCGCTTGGCTAGGGTAAGTTTACCCAAACTGGGCAGCGAGAAAAGCTATAATAGCTACCCGATTGGGACTGGGGTTCCGCTGGTTCAATCCTTCGATTGGGGAGCAACTGCGATCGCGATCTTTAACAGTCTCAAGCACTCAATGGCATCTAAAAATGGTTAGTATAGCGTTGAGTCGTTCGCAAACATTAAGGGTGCAAGGCGATTAATCGCCAATAGATTGTGAATGCCTTAGCAAACGAGGGACTTAAGTCCCTGCTTGGTTTGCAACTCATTTAGGATCGCGATAGTCAATCAAGTATAAACTGCGTGGCGATCTAGCAGGTAATTAAGCCAAAATAGACACGAGAGCCTCCTCAAGGGATGTTTCATGGACTCTACCGATTACACTGAAGGCATAGATTTTCAGAAATACTGGCTGGTACTCAAGCGACACTGGCTACCTGCATCAAGTGTTTTTGCATTGATTGTCACCCTCGCGACCTATAAAGCAGCAACGGCCGATCCGGTTTATGAAGCCCAAGGCAAGTTGTTATTTAAAAAGCAAAACACAACCTCTGCACTCGTTACCGATGCCGGAGCGAAAATTGGTCAGCTAGACACCTTGACCCAATTCAATAACCCCTTGGATACTGAAGCGGAAGTGATTAGCTCCATGCCCATTGTCAAAGAAACTGTGGAGGCTTTGAATTTCCGCGACGATCAGGGCAAGTTCATTCCTCCCGGCGATTTTCTGTCCCAGCTCAATGTCAAAAAGATTGAGGGGACAGATGTATTAATGATTGCCTTTAAAAGCCAGTATCCCAAAGAGGCGGCTGATGCAGTTAACAAATTGATGGATGTCTACATCAATAACAATATTTTGGTGAACCGTCGGGAAGCAACGGCGGCTCGCGAATTCATCATGCAGCAGCTTCCAGACACCGAAGAAACCGTGCGCCAAGCCGAAGCAGCCCTCCGCGCCTTTAAAGAGGAAAATAGCGTTGTTTCCCTGCAAGATGAAGCCACCTCTGCGGTGATTTCGATTTCTAACCTCGATAGCGAGGTAATTAAAGCCCAAGCGCAATATGAAGACGCGACGGCTCGCAGCCAAGCCTTGCAAAGTCAAATGGGGCTGAACCCGCAACAAGCACTAGCGATCAATACGTTGAGTCAGTCAGCCGCAATTCAACAAGTTTTAACCGAATACCAGAAAGTCCAGGATCAATTAGCCGTTCAACGGACTCGCTACCAATCTCAGCACCCGATTATTACTAATCTCGAACGTCGAGAAGCCGCATTAAGCGATCTGCTTCAAGAGCGCGTCGCCCAGGTTTTGGGCAACAATCAAGCGGTGGATCGACGAGATTTGCAAATTGGCGAACTGCAACAGCAGCTAACCGCCGATTTAGTGAATGCGGAAGTACAACGGTTGGGGTTAGGGAGTAACGTCAGCGCCTTAGTGAGGGCGCAAGGCAGCTATCGCGATCGCGCCAATGCCCTACCGCGTCTAGAGCAGCAACAGCGCGACCTCCAGCGACAACTCGATGCGGCTCAATCCGCTTACCAAATCCTGTTAAGAAACCTCCAAGAAGTCCGAATTGCCGAAAACCAGAACGTCGGGAATGCCCGCGTCATTTCCTACGCCACCCTGCCCGTTAATCCCGTAGCCCCCAATAAGAAATTGCTCGTGGCTGCTGGCGTTGTGGGCGGTAGCATGTTGTACGTTCTCACCGCCTTCCTCTTGGAATTGATGGACCCCTCCATCAAAACCGCCAAAGAATTGCGAATGCTATTCCGCTATACCCTGTTGGGGATGATTCCCGCCACCAAAAAACGCTTCGGCTTCCTAGGCTTTAGCTCTCGTCGGGAAATTCCCCTGCTCCCCACCCGCGACCAACCGACCACCTATACTAGCGAAGCCTATCGCACCTTACAAGCCAATCTCAAATTTATTAGTCCCGATCGCGAAATTAGAATCATTGTTGTCACCAGCGCGGTTTCCCAGGAAGGGAAATCAACTGTCGCGGCTAACTTAGCCGTGGCTACCGCTCAATTAGGGCGGCGAGTTTTGCTCATTGATGGCGATATGCGCCATTCTACGCAGCACCAAATCTGGAACCTCACCAATGTGGCAGGCTTGAGCGACGTAATTGCCAATCAAGCTAAATTTAATATTGCCGTGCGCGAGGTAATGGAAAATCTCGACGTTTTGCCATCGGGCGCAACACCCCCCAATCCCCTAGCGCTGATTGACTCCAAGCGGATGGCCTCGCTTTTAGAAGAATTCAGAGATAACTACGAGTTCATTATCATCGACACCCCCCCGTTTTTACTGGTTGCTGATGCCCTCGCTTTAGGGAAAATGACCGATGGGCTGTTGCTGGTGACTCGTCCCGGTATTATTGATACGGCTAGCGCTGGCGGGGCCCGCGAAATCTTGGCTCAGTCAGGACAAAATGTTTTAGGTCTGGTCGTTAACGGTGTCAGCGCGGGTAGCGAACCCGATGGAGCCTTTCAACGCGTCAAGGCTTACCACAAAGGTAAATACAAAGATGCCGCCATTAAAAAGGTGACCGTTCCTTCTGAAAGTTCATCCGATCCATCGTTCCCAGACTGGGATAGATAAGTTTTCATGCTAAAACGCCTCAGTTGTTTATTAACCGCCTCAGCAATACCTGTCTGGATTGCACCCTCTTTGCTGATTCTTGGTGCGAGTGTTGCAGGAGTTGCCAGCCTTTCTGGGCCAGTGCGAGCGCAAGCCGTGCCTGATGTGGGCGCAAGTCCGCTCGATACCAGCTATCTGTTAGGCCCTGGCGATCAAATTGAAATTATTGTCTTTGATTACTCAGAATTTACAGGTCGCAAGGTCGTGTTGCCGGATGGGACAATTGCCTTACCGTTGGTGGGTTTGGTTCCCATTGCAGGACGCACCCCGGCGCAGGTGGCTCAGGATTTAACGGCTCGTCTGGGAGTTTGGGTTAGAGATCCGGTGGTGAGTGTTGATTTAGTCAAGTTGCGGCCGGTGAGGGTGAATGTGGCTGGAGAGGTGCAGCGTCCGGGACCTTTGCAGTTAAATAACGTTCCTGATATTACAACTATTGGCAATGAGTTTTTTGAATTACCGACGCTGAGTAGTGCTTTGCTCAAAGCGGGAGGAATTACCAAAAATGCGGATATTCGAGCGATTCAATTGGTGAGAGCGGGGGTAGTGGGGGGAACGGGTACTCAAACGATTAATCTTTTAGATGCGGTGACATCGAATGCTTCGCGCGACTTGCTGTTGCGGGATGGCGATTCGATTTTTGTGCCTAGGCTCAACTCAGATGAAGAGTTCGATCGCCGGTTAATTGCCCGTTCGAGTATTGCGCCGCTAACAGTACGGGTGCGGGTTGTAGGGGAGGTGAAGATTCCTGGGGAGAAAGCTGTACCACCAGGAAGTTCGCTCAGTAGCGCGATCGCGATCGCTGGAGGCCCGACGCCAGATGCAAAACTGAACGAGGTTTCGTTTATTCGGGTTCAAGAGGATGGACGGGTGGAAGAACAGCGTCTCGATCTCAGCACTCTGACGGATAATTTTCAAATTGAAGAAGGGGACGTGATCGTGGTGCCAACAACCCGTACTGCCACTCGACTCAACACGGCTAACCGTTTATCCGGCCCCGCTAGTGCGGTGATGCAGTTTATTCAACTGATCCGCTTATTATTGGGGGGTAATTAAGGGCTTAACCGATAGGTCTATATTTCGGTGGATTTATCTTTGGCATTCGGGTATCTAATCTAGTGTTGGCGCAATTGTTGATGTTGCTCTGGAGCGCCCTTTTGATCGTGGGTTCAAGAGAGGGGCTGAGTTCTCGATCCCAGACTCGTTTCGGACATCCGTTCGCGTGTTAGATCGATCCCCAAAAAGGGGAATGATAAATGTGGGAGATTCATCAAACCTGATTTGGCGGATCTCCCCAGGCAAGTTGAGGAAAGCACTATGGTTTGTACTGCGACTCGCACCCAAAGCTGGAAATCTTTACAGTTCCCATGCTGGATGCCTGAGAAACAACGCCAAAATCCGAGGCGAATTCGGCGGAGTTTGATCGCTCAATCTGGCGAAGAGGGAATAGACTGCGAATATTTGCAGCAAATGCTGGCAAGCTTAGAAAGTTTGTCTGAATAGTCTTATTCTTTGTCAAAATGGGGAGTTGAGATGGGGTTTGTTATCGCGATGCCCAATCTTTGTCCCGGTCTAGGTGAAATCGAATCGGATGTTTAATCGCTTAAAATATCTTCCGTGGCGATCGCTGATTGTGGTTGCCCTACTAACAGTGGCGATCGCTACCGTTCTAGATTTACTGCTAGTGTGGGCCATTCAATCTGCCGTTGTGAGCAGCGCCCTATCGCTGGTACGGGATGGCGTATTGGGAGCGATTATGCAGTTTTTAGTCAGCATTGGCATTGGTGCATTAGCCGTCTATCTGCTAGAGCGTTGGCAAGGCGTTGCGATCCTGAGCGCGTCCACCCTTTGGGCGTTGGTTCCTTGCGTGATGCTGGTTTTATTTCTCAAATCTTTGTTAATTCCATCGGCCTTCTTTCTAGAAGTTTCGCGGATGACCTTGGTGGGGGTAGTAGTGGGCATCTTTTGGAAAGGACGCCCCTACTGGCATTAGAACATTACAGCAAAACCTTATTGAAATGCCTCTGCAATACTTTGCGGATCGAGGCTGCGACCGATAAAGACTAGGCGCGTTAGCCGTTCCTCCGTCGTTCGCCACGGGCGGTCATAAAACGACTCAATGCGATCGCCAACCCCCTGTACCACCAAACGCAGCGGTTTATTGGGGACATTCACAAAGCCTTTAACGCGGTAGATTTCCAACTTTTGCATCAGTTCTCGCAATGTGGCTTGCAGGACTTGCGGATCGAATCCTCGGTCTAAGACAAGGGGAACGGAGTTAATCTCGTCATCGTGGTCGTGATCTTCCTCTGTGTCGTGATGGCTGGGACGCGCCGCCAGATCGTCTTCTACGGCAGCATTAAAGCCGAGGAGCAAATCGGCAGAAACAGAACCCGCCGCACAGGGAACGACCTTAACGCCCGGTCTGAGTTGTTGTTGCAGCCAGGTTTGAATGCGATCGCGAGTCGCCTCATCCACTAAATCTACTTTAGTCAGCAACACCAAATCCGCACAGGCGAGTTGATCTTCAAATAACTCTTCTAGCGGCGTTTCGTGTTCCAGACTGGGATCGGCGAGGCGTTGGGCGTTGAGTGCATCTAAATCTTTAGCGAGGGTTCCCGTAGCAACCGCTTCGCAGTCTACCACCGTCACCACGCCATCAACCGTGGCACCACTGCGAATTTCCGGCCAGCGAAAGGCTTGGACGAGGGGTTTCGGCAACGCCAAACCGGAGGTTTCAATTAATATGCAGTCAATTTGGTCGCGGCGCTTCAGCAACTCCTGCATGGTGGGGAAAAATTCTTCCTGCACGGTGCAGCATAAGCAACCATTGGTCAGTTCAATAATGTTGCTGGTTGCGGGTTCATCTTCGTCGCAGACTTGACAGGAACGCAACAGTTCGCCATCGATACCCACTTCGCCAAATTCATTGACGAGGACGGCGATCCGGCGTCCTTGGTTATTTTGGAGTAGATGGCGGATCGTGGTGGTTTTTCCAGAACCCAGAAATCCGGTAATGACGGTGACAGGGATTTTAGCAGCCATGTTGAAAGGTTAAAAGGATGTTTTTGTGTATGGAGCGAGCCGGAAAAGCTGGAAATTGTTGGCTTTTGGACTAAGCCCGGATCGGGGCGCTCAATGCAAAATTGCACAACCCGCCGGTAAGTTTTGTAAAGTTAAATGAACTTATCCCATTTCCTCCCAAATGCTTAGATATCAATCGGAGGAATTCTGGCAATAATCCCTTTTTTCAAGGGTTCGGGACGTTCCGACCAGGGTAATAATCCGTCTGTTTTGTTGTAATATCGATCGGCACATTCTAAAACTGCGGCGGCTGTAGTTGACAAACTTTCTTCACTGATGGGCAAGTCTCCAAATAAGTAAGTATGTTTGCCAACCGCAGTAAAAGAAACCGCGCAGGGATGGCTGCACGCACTCATACATTGCACGGCTTTGATCGGGAATTCTCCTTGTAATTCCCAGGTTTGATGCAATTGAGTTAAGGACTCTAAGAAAACCTCTCCCCCGCTTCTGCCTTGGGGTTTGCCGTCTTTCCAGACTGTGGCGCAACTGGTACAAACAAATAATGTATGGCGAATGTTCATAGATTAAACCGATCCGTACCTCGCGGATGTTGTGGGCGAATGTCACAGGCGGCGGGCATCCTGACTTAAAGATGTCAAGGCATCTCATCACAGTTGCGGGACAGCGTTGGACTTGCACCAAACTTTCCCCCTTGCGTCAAATGGCTGTTTCCCATCAGAACCGGCTGCTGCTTCATCTTATCAGGAAGGGGATTGAGAAGGGATGGTTCTTTGCGAGCCGGGGCGCTCATTTAAACAGGTGTCAGGGTTTCTACGGATAACAAGCGTCAATTAGCCAGGATTTTCGGCAGAAGTTGCAGCAGGCTAATGGTACTTGTTCTCAATAAACTCAGCTTCTTGCTAACTAATGGCAAAAAAAGCTATAATTTTCAACAAACAGACTTTATTGAGAAGATTATATGCCGCTCTACACAGCTTCTTCCCTCAAAGCAGAGCTGAATTCCAAAGGCTGGCGTTTGACCCCGCAGCGAGAAACGATCCTGCACGTTTTTCAAAACCTGCCGAGGGGCAATCATCTCAGTGCGGAAGAACTTTATAACGTCCTGCACAAACGAGGCGAACAAATCAGTCTCTCAACGATTTACCGCACCGTTAAGTTGATGGCGCGAATGGGGATTTTACGAGAACTAGAGCTAGCAGAAGGCCATAAGCACTACGAACTCAACCATCCCTACCCGCATCACCATCATCATTTGGTCTGCGTGCAGTGTAACCGCACCATTGAGTTTAGAAATGACACGATTCTCAAGCAGGGGGTGAAGCAAGTCGATAAGATGGGCTTGGAACTGATTGATTGTCAGCTAACCATTCACACGATTTGCCCGGAAGCCTTGCGGAGAGGGTGGCCGGCGATGTTACCGAGCAATTGGGCTTGTTCGAGAGCGATCGCCCAAACTGAGGAACTTGAAGAAGACCTAAGCGAGAACTAAATCTTCTGGTGGTTCTGCTTCAGGGGAATTTCAATAATAAATTCTGTGCCTTGCCCAATTTGGCTTTGACAATGGAGATATCCCTGATGCCGCTCCACAATAATTTGATAGCTAATGGGTAAACCGAGTCCTGTTCCTTTACCCACAGGCTTGGTTGTAAAAAATAGGTTAAAAAGCTGATTTTGGATCTGTTCGGACATTCCCACCCCATTATCGGCGATGGAGATGGCCACCCAGTCGGAGGCGCGAACCTCTGTAGAGATGGTAATGGTTGGGGAGTCGCTAGAATTTGCTGGCGCTGCCTCAGCAGATTCTAGTTTGGCTTCCAGGGCATCAATGGCATTACAAAGCACATTCATAAAAACCTGATTGAGTTGGCCGGGATAGCATTCCACTTTTGGCAAGGGGCTGTAGGTTTTGACTACGTTAATGGCCGGTCTATTGGGCTTGCTTTTCAGGCGATTTTGCAAAATTAGCAACGTGCTTTCTAAACCTTCGTGAATATCGACCGATTTCATCTGAGATTCGTCTACTCGCGAGAAATTCCGCAATGAAAGGACGATTTCCCGGATGCGTTCTGCCCCTACGCGCATAGATTCTAGGATTCGCGGCAGATCTTCTTGCACAAACTCTAGGTCAATGGCTTCTATGTGGGCGACAATTTCGGGATGGGATTGGGCATGGCAATCTTGATAAAGTTCAACAAGCTTAAATAGGTCTTGAACATATTGACCGGTATAGGTGATGTTGCCGTAAATAAAATTGACGGGGTTATTGATTTCATGGGCAATTCCAGCAACTAATTGCCCTAGGCTAGACATTTTTTCGCTTTGGACGAGTTTGGCTTGGGTGCGCTGGAGATCGTGCAATGCTTTTTCGAGGTGGGTGGCTTTTTCTCGTTCGCGGGTCTCGCTTTGGCGGAGGGCTTTTTCAATTTGTTGGCGTTCGACAATTTCTGCAACGAGTTTGCGGTTGGCTTTGGTCAGATCGCCGGTACGCTGTTTCACCCGTTCTTCGAGGGTTTCTTGGTAGTGACGCAGGGCTTGTTCGGCGCGTTTGCGATCGCTAATATCGCGAGAAATCCCCACAATTCCTAAAGGGTTGCCTTGGGCATCGCGCCAAACGCTTTTAATGCTGTTAAAAATATAGGTGACATCGCCTACGGTGAGGACTTCTTCGATGTTTTCCGAGATCCCGGTTTGAACGATGCGCCGATCCACTTCCCAGAGTTTTTCGGCGACTTCTAAGGGCATAAACTCTGCATCGCTTCTGCCGACGACTTCTGGGGAGGTTCTGCCAAACAGACGAGAATTTGCAGAATTGCTGATGACGTAAATTCCCTGCAAGTCTCGAACAAAGATGGCGTCTGGGGTACTGTCGATAATGGACTGTAGCAGGTGATAGTGTTTGAGGAGCCGTTGTTCGGCTTGTTTGCGATCGCTAATATCGGTAACGCTAGACCAAATTAAGCTTTCTCCAGCATGTTGCAGCACCACTCGCGAAACTTGAACTGGAATGGTGTAGCCCGCTTGATGCCAATATTCTTTCTCATAAGGGCCGTAACGCTGGAGGTTTGGCAAGCGAGCAAACTGAGATCGTTCTGCACTCAGGTAAGTTTCTGGGGTAATCTCCCAATAGGTGAGGCTCAGAAGTTCTTCGACCCTTCTTCCGAGAAGTTGCGCCAACTGGGAGTTAACGGCGACTAAAGTCCCGTCTAGGCGGCATAGAATTAAGCCAACCGGACAGCACTCAATCAGTTGTTGCAGAAAATTGGGACTAGCATCAAGGTTTAAGCCAGAAAACAACGGGTTTGAGAAGAAAAAGCTGGCGTTTGCCATGTTTCCAAAGAGGCGATCGATCGACCTAACCATTCAATCTACAGCGCGTGCGAGCTTGTCTTAGCTCCAGGTAGACTCTTGAAAGAGTTTTGACCCGACTACGGGAGTTACCCCAGTTAGAGGTGGGATAGGTTAGCAAACAATGACCTTAGCTATCCCTTGATTGGGTTCACCCTGTTAACCCAAGTCCCGCCTATCCTTACCTGTGCTGGAGCAGACTTCACCCAGGGGGACTGAATCAGACTTACTCTACCATTCAGCTTGAGTAAGATTGCACTGGAATTGTAACTAAATTTTAGGAAGGATTATCTGTAATTTGGGTATTCTTTCAGCATTTTTTGTCAGTCCAATTCTACAGACACCGAAGCATCGCGCCGAACATGGATAAAATGCGAGAGATTTTCAAAGGTATCGTCATGGCTAATCACAAAAAGCTGACGGAAGGTTTGGATTTGACTGCCGCTTCCTGAGAGCCTTGCGAGCGCATCGGCTAGCTGACGGCGACGCGGGAGATCCATATTGGTTGTCGGTTCGTCAAAAAACGCAATATCAATATCAGCAATGATACGGAGGAGCGCTAACCGAACTGCCAGTGCAGCACACATCTGTTCGCCGCCAGACAAGCTTTTAAAACCGCGCCGATGTCCGTCTTCTTGGACAACAATTTCGTAATCTTCTGTCCACTCTAAGGCAACATTTTGACGGTTGAGGAGTTCGCGGAAAAGCTTATCGGCTTCGCGAGAAATTTCTTCGAGGTAGAATTTTGTGATTCGGGGCGAGGCTTGGTTATAAAAGCTCCGAGAGTCGGTAATAAATTTGAGCGTTTGTTGGCATTTTTCGAGCCGCGTGGCTGCGCGATCGCGCTCTTGTGCGAGTATTTTATACTGCTCGATTTGCTGTTGAATTCGAGCCAATTCGCTGCGTTTGGGGGCAAGGCTGCCTTGAATTTGAGCCTGTTGTTGAAATTTGAGGTGATATTCGGTTTCGAGGTTTTCTTGCTGTTGTGGATCGAAACTGGCTGTTAAACTATCGCGTTCGACTTGTAAGGCTTGGTGCTGATTTTCTAAGTCTTGCAGTTGGGCGATCGCGCTTTGCAATTCGGCTTCAAGTCGGGGACAATGTTGGGCGGCTTCTTCGTGTTTGAGGTAGTCTAAATATTGGGGTTGATGTTGAGTCTTGATTTGATTGCATTCTTCAATTTGACGATCGAGTTCGTCAAAAGTACGCAGTTGTTCTTCTAGGGTTTGAATCTCTTGCAGGAGCTTTTCTTTAAGCTGTTGCGCGCTGCTATATTTTTGTTGAATGTTGGCGAGTTGTTGAATTTCTTGGGCGAGAAGTTCGGCTTGAGCGCGGGGATTTTTTAAGGCGGCGAGTTGTTGGCGAGTGGCTTCTAATTGCTTGACAATCTCTGGTTCTTGTGTTACCTGAAGAGTGAGCTTGCTTAGGTGCGATCGCCGCTCTTGAATCTCGGTTCCTAGCTGCTTTTGGTCTTGTAATTTTGCGGTTAAACTGGCAAAATCGGTTCGACATTGATAAGCCGTATTCAGTTGTCCTTGTAGCGATTCTAAATGCTGCTGAAGCTGTTGAAGAGACGTTTGCTGATGCAGATCGCTAAGAATTGCCTGGAGAGATTCTAACATCTCTGCATGAGACAGATCGGCTAATTCAAGAGTATTTTTAACCTGAGCTTGGAGTTGAGGATAAGAATCGAGTTGTTGTAGAGTTTGTTGCAGTTTAATTAAATAGCGATCGCGCTTTTGTTCGCTCCGCTTGACTAACTCCGATAAACTCTCCTTAAATTGTTGGGCGGCGGCGATCCGACTGAGCTTTTCGCTAACTGTATTTTGTTGTTTTTCTAACTCTGGAATTTGGCGAACGATTGCTTCTAAACTGCGGAGTTTTTCAATAATTTCCTGAAGAACAGTCAGCTTGTCTTGCAGTTGCAAAAGTTCTGCTTCTACCCTCTGTTTATCCCGTTGAGCGGATTGAACCTCTTGCAACGATTTTTCTTGTTGAATGCATTCCAACTCATAGGTTTCTTGACGTTCAATTAAAGGTTGAAAGCGGTCGAGTTGGGCTTGGTAGTCTTGAGCGCGATTGACCTTATCTTGAAGCAATTGTAAATCAATTTCAGATTGATTTAAGCGTTGAACATATCGTTCTCGTTGTTGAAGAAGAGTCTGACGTTCAGATTGAAGCTTGGTGAATTGCTGAAATTTAGCTTCAGCCTCTTGATAGGCTAAATATCCCGGACGAGTAGAGGTACAAATTTGCGAGCTTTCCTGTGCTTTTTCTAGAGATTGCTGGCGAATTCGATTGGCTTGTAATTGACTAGAAATTTGAGCCTTTGCCGTTTGCAAGCGACTTTCTAACGATTGAATCGTTTTAGCAAGTTGAGCAAATTCATCTCGCGTTTGTTTTAATACTGCCAATTGTTGAGTTAGCGTTTCTAGTTCAACCTCATCTGCTTCAATTGCTAAAATGAGTTGCTGGCTTTCGTGTTGCAGTTCGTCCCAATTTTGTAATTGTAGTTCGTAATGATTAATAGCTTGTTCGAGTTGGCTAACTTGAAGCTTGGCGTGATTTTCTAAATCCCTTCCTTGAGTATAAGCCTGCTTATACTCTTCAACCTTCAAAATCGGGTCAAAAATCTTTTTGCGATCGCCCGGTTTCCTCAAAAAATCCGTCGTCAGCGTTCCTTGAGGAATTCCAATCGTTTCTGAAAATAACTTTGATAGTTCCGTATTTTGCCCTACCCCCAGATGTTGGCGCAACCAGAGGGTGACATCCTCAACCTTTGTGTAATCTAACTTGCGCTTCAGTTGAGGATCGTAGAGTTCGTAGCCGCGCTTAGTACAGCGTTGAATTTGGTAGGTTCTCCCATCCAAACTGGAAATAAATTTAACCACAACTTGGGCTTGAGAACAGCCTTTGCGGATCAACTCCTCCTTGCTGTAGTCGCTGTAGTTAAACAACGTCCAAGCGATCGCTTCTAGGATACTGGTTTTTCCTGCCCCATTTTCCCCGCAGATCGCATTGGTTCCCGCCTCAAACTCAAAATAGCTTTGGCGATGAGACTTAAAATTTTCCAGTTGAACGGAGAGAATTTCCATAGTTTAAAACTCAATTCCGGGTTGCGCCTTAATCCCCTGTTCGCGGAAAGGGTGTTTAATTAAGGTCATTTCCGTTACTAGGTCAGCTTGCTCGATCAGTTGAGGTGGCGCACCGCGTCCGGTTAAGATCGCATGAGTTTGTTCTGGCTTGCGCTTCACCCCTGCCAATACGGTATCGACATCCAAATAACCCAGCTTGAGGGCGACATTAATCTCATCTAACAAAACGAGCTTAAATTCGGGGTTGAGAATGTACTCTAGGGCAGTTTCCCACGCCTGGGTTGCTTTTTCGATATCGCGATCGCGATCTTGAGTTTCCCAGGTAAAGCCTTCCCCCATTGCGCGAAACTCCAATTGATGCGGAACCCAAGGGCTAAACGCCTGTTTCTCCGCCGGTTCCCAAGCGCCTTTGATAAACTGGACGATCGCCACCCGATAGCCATGTCCGAGCGATCGCAGTACCATTCCTAAAGCCGCAGTGGTTTTACCCTTGCCATTTCCAGTATTGACCACAATTAGCCCCTTTTCTTGGGAAGCCTGCGCGAGGTGTTGTTCCTGAACTTCCTTGCGGCGCTGCATTTTCTGGCGGTACTGTTCGGATGTGAGGGAACCAGGAGAAGATGACCGATCCATAGACTCAAACTCTCAACGAGGGTTTTCTAATATCGTGGCAGATTTAGGCGGCAAATTTGCCGTCCAGTGAATTTCTATCTTAGGGAGAGGTTCTAGCCAAAACCCTCGCTTTTTCAGGGATAGCAGTCCTTTTTGGGTGCGATCGCCAAACCTTATCCGAACTTTAAGTAAAATTATTGAGCTACTTCAGCAACATCAGTGCTAGAGTGAAATTGCTCATCCTTAAGTTCAGGTTGCAAGACAAAATTGGTATTCCCTGCCCTGACCGGATACCCTTGGAGACCTTCATGGTATCTGGAGATGAAACTCAAACGCAAGCGCAAGTGCGATCCCGCTCTCTCTTGGGCGGATCGTTGTGAAGCACCTAGTATAAGCTGACCGACCTGTAACTTCAGGTTCGTTAAATTCTACGAAATGTAGATAGCACGAACTGGGTCGGTCAAGCTCTTATGGTAGGACTGATTGTCTCGTCTACTCCTACAAGAGCGAAAAATTTTCCCCACAATCAAGGGTTGCGTTAAAGTAACGCACCTGTTCGCCAATAGAGGGCTATTGGTTTGGAGATCCTCTCCTCCAATGGCAACGATTTGGCGAATCTAGCCATGCGGCTCGGTTTTTGCTGTTGAGAGTTTAAAGATTCTCAATAGCAGATATCTCTTGCTCCTGGTTATCTACAACGATGGGGATCGACACGTACACTTTCAATTTCTTTTATGCTATTCGCCTTATTTGGAGTATCGAAATGTCAAAACTACTCAACCATAGAATTGCACCCTCCCCCATGCCCACTGAGATCGGCGTCGTCGATCTAATTGACGGTTATTTTACCGCTTATAATTCAGCGCGGCTGCGGGAAATTTGTCACCTGTTGACTCGCGAAGTCATGCAACCGGGCGTTACAGTCGGCGTGAGTTTATCGGGAGCCATGACACCTGCCGGGTTTGGCGTAGGTGTATTAGCCCCCTTGATCCGCAACGGGTTCATTGACTGGATGATCAGCACGGGTGCGAACCTGTACCACGATATGCACTACGGACTGGGGATGAGCTTGTATGCAGGCAGTCCGTTTGCTGATGATGTTAAACTGCGCGACGAAGGCAGAATTCGGATTTATGACATCGTGTTTGGCTACGATGTGCTGTTGCAAACCGATGCCTTTATTCGGGAAATCTTACGCGCTCCTGCTTTCCAAAAGCGCATGGGAACCGCAGAATTTCACTATTTGTTAGGTAAGTATGTTTGGGAAGTGGAAAAACGCTTAGGCGTTCAAAATTCCTGCCTGCTGGCGACTGCTTACGAATGTGGCGTCCCCATCTACACCTCTTCGCCTGGGGATAGTTCCATTGGCATGAACGTAGCTGCATTGGCGCTGGAAGGATCTCAGTTGGTTATCGATCCTTCTTTAGATGTTAACGAAACAGCAGCGATCGCCTATGGGGCCCGCGAGTCGGGTATTCCGGAAGTCGAAGGCAAAAGTGCTGCTGTGATTATCGGGGGTGGCAGTCCCAAGAACTTCTTGCTGCAAACCCAACCCCAACTTCACGAAGTTTTAGGCTTGGAAGAACGGGGACACGACTACTTTGTCCAAATTACTGATGCACGTCCCGATACGGGCGGTTTGTCGGGTGCAACGCCTTCGGAAGCAGTCAGTTGGGGTAAAGTTGACCCGAATGAACTCCCCAGTACGATTGTTTGCTACACCGATAGCACGATCGCACTACCCATTATTACCGCCTATGTGATGCAGCAATGCCAGCCGCGATCGCTCAAGCGTCTTTACGATCGTCGCGAAGAATTACTCGCTAAACTTCGGGAAGACTACGAAGCCGCAAAACGCCAGCCAGTCGAGCTTCCCCCCATCCCTATCTTTGAAGAGGTTGAAACGGAACCCGTCGCCACCTATCCTTGTGGCACTCCGATCCGCAAAAAACGTCACTAATCAATAGTTAACCTCTCCTTTACTGATCCTCCTCTCTATCTGGCGATAGGGAGGACTTTTTTTAGTGCTGAGTGCTAAGGAAGATCTTCTTGAACTACCGCCAGTCATCTAGGGCAAAAATATCGGGGCGGTTATAACCCCCGTCGTGGGGTTGAAGCATGGTAACGCCTGTCACTTCTGTGCGGAAACCTTGGTTAAACATTTGCTGGTAAGCGGCTTGTCGTCCAGAATTGACACCCGCCACTAGGCGCGATAAACCTTGGGTAGCGGTGACAGCTTCGCACAAGTTGAGGAGTTGCTCAAAGCGATCGCCTGCTTGCCTTCCCGGTCGGACGGCCCCAAACTTAACATAACAGGTATCGCTTCCGGCTTCCGTTCCCGCCCCCCAGTGGCAAACGGCAAAACCCGCCAACCCAGACTCATCCCATAACAATAGGGTATCGCCGAGGTTGAGGCTAGAAACAATTTGAATTTCCCCAGATACATCCAAACCGAGATAAAGGCTATCGGTTAATTCCCTACAGGCTTGTAAGCATTCCTGTTGTTGCGAGGGGGTGAGTTGGGAAAATTGTGCTTCGTTAGAAACCGCTTGGTGGGAGTTGACTGTTTTTCCCATCACCATTGTTAAGTAATGGGGCCAAAATCCAAATTTTTGATACAACCCATGATGTAACGGGCTATTGGGAAAGGTGAATAACCCGGTTTGCTGGTTATTCCATGCCTTAAAGCGATCGCACGCAGCCCCCACAAGCTGTTTGGCGACTCCTTGTCCCCAAAAGTCGGGATGAACGCTTAACGGGCCGAAATAGCCAAAACTCCCCCAATTCACAGCAATAATAGAACCCACCAATTGACCGTCAACTTCTGCCGCAAAAGCCGCACTAGGGTCTGTTTTCCAGCGATGATGAAAATATCCTGCATCCCCACAAAATTGCATGGGATCGGCAAGTTTAATAAAGGTACCAAACGCCAAACGGAAAATGCGATCGGCTTCCTGAAGTTCGCTTTCTTGCAGTAGACGCACGCTGACATCCATCAAAATTACTTTCCTATTTCGTTACGTCCCAGTTAATTAAAGCGAATCTGGCTTCTGTGAATGAATCCTGGCGTACCACATGCATTTGTAGGATACCACTCTCTTCCACTGGCCATCCCTGCTTGTAGTTGAATTGCCCGAAATTCTCGAACGGTGCAAAGAACCTCTCCGTTGGGACGGTTTCGGACATTAGAAGGCGGATCGAAGACGACTGCAAGGGAGGTACCGGGAGTAAAGCTAGGGGCAGTACAAACCACTTTCATTAAGTCTTCTGTAGCCTGAGATTGAGGATAATTTACGGCTTGTTCGGGAAAAGTTGTCCAACTCCAAGCCGCACAGTTTGCTTGACTTGAAATTCTTTCATTTTCCAAACTGTAAGTGAAGTTGACGCTACGGTTGTTAATTCGTTCAATTGAACAAAGGTTCACAAACACATTTTGCCCGCCGACAGCTTTTCCTAGAAAATAGTTACAATTTTGAGCCTGACTGGGAAGTCCCCAGAAAAGAGCAATCAGGGGTGAGGCAACCCATGCTAGAGTTGTAAACTCACAGAATTTAGGTTTCATAGTTCCTCCATCAACACTTAAAAGAAAGGCATCCCAAAATCCGGTTTATCGGGTCGCTGTCCCAGCACCCATTTGTAGACTTCTAGGGTTTGTTGGGCTTTCTTGTCCCAGGTAAACAAGTTGAGGGCGCGATCGCGGGCGCGTTGTCCCAAGGGTGCGATCGCGCTAGGATTATTCGCCAGGTCGGTTAAGATCTCGCGGAAACGCCGGACAATTTCTGTACGCGGCGCGATCGGCACGGTATAACCTGTATCGGGGGTGACAAACTCGCCGGGACCGCCATAGTCTACTACGATCGGCACGACACCCATCGCCATTGCTTCAATGACGACTGCACCGCCAAATTCGCGGATGCTGGGGAAACCAAAAATATCAGCTTGGGCGAGTCTTTCTTGAACTTGGGCGTGTTCTAGCCAGCCTGCGAGTTTTACCCCGTCTGCAAGCTGTTCCTCTGCGATCAGGCTTTGCAGGCGAGGCATATCGGGGCCATCGCCAATAATTTCGACCGTGAGAAGGCGATCGCGAATCAGGGGTGCAGCCGCTTCTAGCAGCATATCCGCCCCTTTGTAAGGAACCAGACGCCCAACAAACGCCACTTTTACCGGGGTTTGGGGAACCCCAGAACGCAGGGAATAGCGTTGCGGATCGATAGCATTTTCCGGGATATAAACGCTTTTTGCCCGATACTGTTCGGGCATTTGTTCCCAGGTATTGCGCGAACCCACTAAAATAGCTGCCGCATCGCGACGGGTAGAACGGTAGCCGGGGAAGAGTTTATAAACATCCCGGACATAGGACAGCCATTCTTTTTCCTGGCGGCGAACGGTATCGAAGGCTTTGGGCCAGGGTAAGCCGCCATTGAGAGGCCCCACAATGAAGGGAACGCCGACTTGACGGCATTTTCCCCCTAGAATGCTGGGGATGGTGGGACTTAAGGGGGTAACGCGGTGAACGATATCAAATTCTTGGTTAGCGATCCGCTTGCCAAATTTCCGCCAAACTTGGCGTTCAAAGTAATAGTAGGGGAAAACAGAGAAAGCCATCGCGGTTGTCCAGCCTTTCCCCTCGCCTCCCCGTAGCAGGGAAATGAGTTTCTCGATGGGTTGGCGGACGGGTTCGGTATCGATAATGGTAAAGTATTCGCCTTCAACGCATCCCGCCCGCTGGAAGACTTCCCGGTTGGGCAGTTCGGTGATAATGTGGGCGTCAGCGATATTGGCGATCGCTCTGGTTTGCGACCAACCCACTAAGGGGACGCTGATCCATTCGGGGTTAGCAATTTGGGCGATCAGCAGGACTCGCAAGCGGTCTTTTGACATGGGAGTCGGTTAGGTAAGGGCATTAACAATTTTTTGGGCGATGCTATCCCAATTTAAGGTGGTTTGAATTTTCGATCGGGCTGCATCGGACATGGCGGCGAGGCGTTGCGGATCTCGAAGCAGGGAAATTAGCGTTTGGGCGATCGCCTCTGGGGTAAGTTGATCGACTAAAATTCCATTCACCCCTTGTTCGACAATTTCGGGCATTCCATCGCGATCGGAAACAACACAAGGAACGCCATAATTGAGGGCTTCGAGTAAGAATTCTTGGAAAGGTTCGCAATAGGAAGGGGCAACCACAATATCAGTATTAAGAAAAATATCGCGCAACTCATCGTGGGAACGAATGCGACCGGGATTTAAAATACCGATTTCGTTGATGTCAATCTTTTTACCAATAATCACCAGTTGGGCTTGGGGGAGGGCTTGGCGAACTTTCTGAAAGGCTTCCAAAACTAATGGGCCGCCTTTGCGTTCAAAGTCGGAACCGTTAAACAGCAGTTGATAGCTGCCAAATTTCTTTTTCCCCTCATAGGGTTCGTGAAAGTTTCCCGCAGAAGCAACAACGGTAATTTTTTCGGGTTTGACGCCATAATCTTCAATTAAGCATTGCTTCACCATCTGACTCATGGGAAACAAATGGGTCGCGTTTTGATAGGCTTTGCGTTCGCACTCCAACCAGGCATCTAAATCTTTGGCATTATCAAAAGGACACCAGGGCGACCATTTATCGGCAGCCAGTTTCATGGTGTAATCTAAGTACATCCCATAGGGAATATCAAAGTTATCCCAAAATGGACTAAATAAACCAAAAATCTGTAAAACAAAGTCGGGCTTGTAGGGGAGTCGGCGAATTTTTCTCTCGGCGTTGCGCGATTTGGTAATGTAAGCTTTGGGATTTTTATGAAAAATTTTATCAGCTTGGCTTAAGGAGACTTTATAAAGAACTTTATAAGCCGTATCTGCTACTTTTTGGGGAAGCTTGTTATTATAGACATCGCCACAGGGTAAGCGTTCTAGACTCTGACAATGGGCTTCTAGGGCTTTGAGAAGATATTGATAGCGGTAGAGAAAATTAGGATCGCCTGTTGCAACAACTTGTTTGAGCTGCATCTATAGACCTCGCACAAGAGCGGTTTATTTTTGCTCGTTCTGTCCAATCGCGGGAGTTTATAAACTCCTGGCACTCTGATGATGGTAGGGAAGTCAAAGTTAGGCTAACAAACGCATTCGCTACGTTGATAAACGGTCATCTGACTTTTAATTTCAGGACTTTGGCGATCGTACTGATGGAGAACATTGATCGTGCTACCATCTTCGTTAACTAAATAGCCCTGTTCGTTGAATTTGAGCTTTGATGCTTCACTATAATGCATCGTTAGGATCGGACCTTGGTAATTATTATAAAATTTCACATTTGGCACCAACCCTTTATGCAAAATATAGTTATGCACGCCTTGATCGATGCCCCAGGTATGGCATTTTAAGGCAAGCATCCGATCGATCATCACTTCTAAATAATTCAAAATGGCATCGCGGCTACCGATCGTTGTTCCCGAACAAGAGGTTCGACAATGACCAATTTCTTGCAATGCTTCTGTGCCAAATCCTTGGGCGATCCATTCAGTATTCGCATCGCCAACATCTAAAGTTTTACCTTCTTCTTCAAAGAAGCAGCAGAGGCGATCGCCAATTTCAAAATCAAACGGATCTCGCTGAAAAATCACATCGCGCACATCCGTTAGCATAATCTTGTCATATTGATGCCCATACTTTGAAAGATAGAGATAGTATAGGGGATAGCGCACGCACATCACATGAACAAACAAGCTAGCAATTTGTGCCTTTGTGCGATAAGAACCGCGTTTCCCAGTCGTTAGCTTTTTAACAATCCAATAATTTAAGCGATTAATGGGATAAAGATTAACCAGGCGATGATAGGGATAAATCTTTTTCATCGCCCACTTGCCATTACGATATAGGGGGAGTTGAAAATAAAGCTCGTTAAACGCTTGTACGTCAACCCCAAACTCGCGAATTCCGGCAATAGTTTCCGGGGCTAGATCGCCGACGAGAAAACAAATATCACCCTCATAGCCCGTATTTCTAAGCGAGAGAAGAAAAGGTTTAATCTTCTCAAAATTATAGGTTTTCACTAAACCCATAACCAGATTTTTTTGAGGCTTTGAATTTTGATTCATAAGTCAGTTGAAGCTACCAGTAACACTTCAGTTTGAGACACTTACTTTCACCCTTGTCTGCTTGAGATCGATAATTTTACCGTTGGTGATTGTTTGACAATTAGGCTAGAGTATTAATCGAGAATTTTTTGGGGAGGCTGTCAGCATTGCGAGGCTGAACTTGTGAAGTCCTGTCAAGCTTTGACTAGCAGTGTGTATCGTCCGTTAAGTTTCTCAAATATAACTCAAAAGTGAGAACAGAAAAGATTTTTAGGGTGCTGAACTGCAAGGGGCTTCCTTGACTCCTTTGATAACCTCCTCTAAGCCCGATTAACTGCCGGATACCTGCAATGCTGAATAAGTATAATGCTACGCTCGAAAAGCTGAGTCCCGGACTGCGTAAGATTTTAGGTAACATTGGCTGGCTATTTGCCGATCGCATTCTTCGCATGGGCGTTGGAGTGATTATCACCGCTTGGCTAGCCCGTTACTTAGGCCCCGACCAGTTTGGCTTACTGAATTATACGATCGCTTTTGTTTCATTATTTACGACCCTGGCGGCATTAGGCTTAGATCAAATCGTGGTTCGCAACATCGTCCGCGATCCCGACTGTAAAGCCGAAACCCTGGGGACAACGCAAGCCTTAAAAGTCTGTAGCGGTATTTTAGGTTACATCCTAGCGATCGGCGCGATCGCCCTTTTGCGTCCAGACGATCCCCTGATTCGCCTGCTAGTCGCCATCATCTCCGGTAGCCTCGTCTTTGAATCTCTCAATACCATTGACTTCTGGTTTCAAACCCAGGTGCAATCTAAATACACCGTCTGGGCGAAAAATATCGCCTTTATCATCATGACGGTGGTTCGCATTCTGTTAATTTCCCTACAAGCCCCCCTGGTGGCGTTCGCGTGGGCGGCGCTGGCTGAAAGCGCGTTAGGCGGAATTGGCTTAACCGTCGCCTACAGCGTTAGCGGCGAAAACCTGCGAACCTGGCAAGTAAACTGGGGACGGGCGCGAGGTTTACTCAAAGATAGCTGGCCGTTAATTCTATCAAACCTAGCAATTATGGTCTATCTGCGGGTTGACCAAGTGATGTTAGGACAACTCGCCACCGATGAGTCTGTGGGGATCTATTCTTCAGCTACCCGCTTATCGGAAGTGTGGTATTTTATTGCGATCGCCATTGTCAATTCCGTGACCCCCAGCATCGTCGAAGCCAAGAACCACGGGGAAAACGCCTACTATGGCAAACTGCAAAAACTATTTAACCTGATGGCGGGAATTGCCTATGCGATCGCCATCCCCATGACCTTCCTTTCCACCCCCCTAGTCGTTCTCGTCTTTGGCCAAGAATACGCCCGCGCCGGAGAAGTGCTTTCCATCCACATCT
This sequence comes from Desertifilum tharense IPPAS B-1220, assembly GCF_001746915.1. NCBI lineage: Bacteria > Bacillati > Cyanobacteriota > Cyanophyceae > Desertifilales > Desertifilaceae > Desertifilum > Desertifilum tharense. The sequence continues at coordinate 72,842 of NZ_MJGC01000038.1, read as the reverse complement.
GGGCGGCCTTATTTACCTTCTTTGGTTGGTCTAAGGGCGTGTGGATCGTCACCGAAGGTCAAACCCTGTTCGCCCTTGTCGCCACCTCCCTAGGGGCTGTCATGAACGTGGCGCTAAACTTCTGGTTAATTCCCCAGTATCGAGAAATTGGGGCGGCGATCGCCACCGTCATTTCCTACGGCTTTACCGATTATGTGATGTGTTTCATCTATCCGCCAACCCGTCGCCTCGCCTGGATCATGACCAAAGCCCTAACCCTGAGTTTCCTGTTCAGGCGATCTTAGAACCGAACTAAAAGGCTTGTTCCTTGCGAAGCAGTTCGCCGATGGTTAAATTCGGCTGAGGTTTGCCTTCAAAAGCGGTTCCCACCTCCCCATTAAAGAAATGCACCAACCCAATGTTGTAAGCTTCCTCTGGTAGAGGAATATAGCCCACCTGTTCGGAAATCTGAGAACCATTTTTTAAGTAGAAGTTGACAAACTCCTTAACGGCTGGGTTATTTTGGGCCGATAAATAATTGACATAGATAAACAAGGGCCGCGCAAACGGTTGATACTCGGCATTTTCCACCGTTTCTCGCTGGGGCGATACGTTATTAATCGCTAAAGCCTTCAGTTTGTCTTGATTTTGCTCGTAATAAGAATAGCCAAAAAATCCGATTGCATTCGGATCGTTCGCTACCCCACTGACCAGTAAATTATCATCCTCGCTAGCGGTAAAGTCTTTGCGGGTTTGCTGACCCGAACCCACCACCACCTCAGCAAAATAGTCATAGGTACCCGAATCTAAACCCGCCCCATACAGGTTAATGGGTCGGTTGGGATAAGAGGGGCGAATTTGCTGCCAAGTTTTGATTTGTCCTTGGGCCGCAGGCTGCCAAAGGGTTTTGAGTTCGTCTACGGTGATATCTTGCGCCCAGGTGTTTTGCGGGTTCACCACCAGGGTTAGCGCATCAAAAGCAATGGGTAACTCCACAAAACGCACCCCCGCTTCTCGACAGGTCAGGATCTCGGCTTCGGAAATTGGGCGAGAGGCGTTGTTAATGTCGGTTTCCCCAGCGCAGAATTTTTTAAACCCGCCGCCAGTCCCGGAAAAGCGCAAGTCAAGCTGGGCATTACTGCCTTTTTCCGTTTGTTGAAAGGCGGCGGCGACGGCTTGGGTAACGGGGAAAACGGTACTGGAACCATCAATTTCAATTTCCGGCGTAGAAACGGCGGGTAGGTTAGTGCTGGTGATGGCTTGGGTGGAAACTTCGGGCGCGGGGACGCAGGCTGAAATCAAGAGGGCGATCGCCCCTAGCAATTGCGTTCGGGTAGAGAAAACCATATTTATCTCGATCTCCTGGGCACGAACAAGGAAGACGTGTTGCAATCTGTTCCAAATTATAGTTAAATCAATTTAACTTGATGAGTCAAGCAAAAGTAATCTTTAAACAAAGGAACAAATTAACCAATCGATAAAGAAAGCACAAATTTTTCTTAATATGAGCTAAAAGCTGCGCCAGATCGCGCTCTCCGGGCGATCGCGCGGAGGGCTGCGGTAATATTCGTTAGAGAATTTCCGTAATTCTACTTAGACGCCTAACACTTGTCTGTACTGCGCGATCGCCTTCTCCAGGGAAAAATCTAGCGCCCTTTGTTTCAAACTCGTGGAGTTAACCGGAGAATCCAGCGTTTTAGCGATCGCCTCCGCCATTGCCGTCACATCCCCAATGGGAACAAGCGGCCCATACTGTCCATTAATCAAAATCTCGCGAGGGCCGCTTTCGCAATCCGTAGACACCACCGGAATCCCTGCCGCCATTGCCTCAATTAACGCCGTAGGCAACCCTTCAAACAGCGAAGACAACACAAACACCGAAGATTTCGCCATATAAGCATAGGGGTTAGAGACAAAGCCCGGTAACAACACCTCTTGCCCTAACCCCAAATCTTGGATTAACCGTTCCAACATCGGGCGATCCTGCCCTTCCCCTAAAATCATTAAACGAATCGGGCGGTGTTGGCGTAACTCAGCAAAAGCCTGAATTAAAGTCGGAAAATCTTTTTGCCGTTCCAAACGCCCCACCCCTAAAATAACCGGAGGGCGATCCGGCTCAAACCAATAATGATCGACCGGTTCTTTCACCCGTTCGTGAAATTCAGGCATCACCACCGGGTTATAAACAACCTTCACCAAACCCGAAGCCATCCCCAAACGGGCTAAATCCTCAGCCGCGCCTTGGGACACCGTAATCACAGCATCCGCCCAAGGATAAAATAACTTCACCAAGTAAGGCGCGATCCGGCGCTTCAAGTTCGTCGCATTTTGCGCTTCTCGCGACAGCGTATTATGAACCGTCACCACCACTCGCACGGGCAATCTCATCAAGCGCCGCGTCCAAATTGCCACCAAATTCGCATCTTCCAAGGCAGAAAGCAGGGCCACAGGTTTCTGCTTCCGCACGTAACGGGCTAGGATCGGCAGGCTCAAGATTAAACGCTTGCTCTTGAGATTAATGACGCGTACCCCAGGCGGAATCTGCGACATTAAAGGCCCTTCTGCCTTCGCCAAAACCAAATCCACCTCTAATCCCGCTTCCACAAATCCTCGCGCTAGATACAGCATAATTCGCTCTGCTCCACCGCCATCCAAGGCAGACATAAATAGAGCAATTCTCGTCTTCGGTTGTTCGGGATTCATAGGGCTGTTTTGAGGTAGATGGAGGACAGACTTAATCTTTAGGATTTTTTAGATAAACGTAGATTGCTCTGGCGTAAAGCGACAGTTTACCCCAAAGGGATAGGGAAGCCCGGTGTTTTTTAACATACTGGCGATATTCTGGCGTTAAGCCACCATTGCGCCAAAAAATCCCGATTCCCGACGCCATCAAATAACTCGCAAGTTCAATCAGTTCGGGGAAGTTGACCCCAATCCAATAAGCTTTGAGGATTAATAATTTGGCTTTGCGTTGCTGTTTATCGCTTTTGACCACATAGCGATCGCTCCCAGCCTCGCGGACAAATCCATGAGCGTTATCGCCATGCAAGCGATATAAACCCAGTTTACTTTCTAAGGTCGCGCCAGGGCTTAAACCCATACTGGTAAAGATCAAATAACCATCATTCAACAGGGTACCTTCCGCATCGGGCATCGGCAGAATTTTACCTAACAGAGAACGGCGAAAGCACAGCCCGGAAGTAGAAGGATAGGGAAAGTTTTTATACAGTTTTCCCCGACGCAGAGAGGCGCATAAATCAAAGTGCTGTCGGTTGCTAGCGGTGAGGGGTTTGTCTTCCCGAATAGCTTTGACATCAACAAACTGGCTCTCTGTGAATTCTAAGGGGTGAAAGCACCACCCCAAGCTCGGATCGCTCTCGAACGCGCTGACCACTTCCGCCACGCGATGGGATAAACACAGGTCATCCGCATCCAAAAAACAGAGAATTTCGCCCCGGCTGGCTGCAAATCCGGCATTAAAGGCGCTCGGTTGTCCGCCATTGGCTTTAAAAATGGGGATAATGCGATCGCCATATTCCTCAATCACCGCCCGCGAGTCATCCGTCGAACCATCATCGACCACAATGACTTCACACGGCGAATAGGTCTGTTGTAAGGCGCTATCAATCGCATCGTTTAAAAATCGCCCGTAATTGTAGTTATTAATGACAATACTGACCAGTGGTTTGCTCATGCCCCTTCCCCTGTTGGTGCGTTTCCTCCAGGAATCGCAGGTTGGCTAATTTGCTGCTTATATTGTTCCCAATATTCTCGTTCGGCTTTTTCCTGGGGAGTCAGTCGCCGGACATAACCAATGGAAAGCGTCACCGCAACGTGCAGCAGCCAAAAAAGATTATTGTGTTCGATAATCGTACTCTCCGTTTGGTTATACAAAATTAAGAACGAAGCATACAACAACGGCCAGAGGGCGGCGGAGGATTGGGTAACTCGCAACCAACTCACCCCGCGAATGTAAATCGTTACCAGACTCATCGCAAAGAAAAATGAACCCAATAGCCCTAGGTCAAGGGTGAGGTTAATAAAGCCATTATGCGAGTGCGCGGGTTGATATCGCACTGCCGTCCACACATATTCTGCACCGCCGGAAACTTGCCAAAAGGCTTGATAGCCATAACCTAGCCAAGGTCGCTGTCTAATTTTCTCAATAGAAGCTTCCCACAAATAAGTCCGACCACTGAGGGTGGGTTCTTTCCCCAAACCAAATAAGAAGCCTTCCCAATTTTCGACCAACCATGTGACACCGCTGGTCGTGACAAACACAATTAAAATCAAAAAGGGAATCATGATGCCATCGCTCCAGCGCAGCGCCTTAAACAGCGGCGTCAGCGCAACTAGGGCTAGGGCAATCAGTAACCCCGTTTTGGAAGTGGTTAGAAAGGCCAAACCAATAGTAACCCCAAACACAAGCCATAGCGTGCGCCGGTGTTTGGGCGGAGCATCTAGGGCGACTAACAGGGTGGGAATTGTCCCCATTGCCATGAGTCGGGCGAGGAGGTTTTTGTGGACTAACGGTCCCCGCCACGCGCCAGCGTGAACCCCCTGTTCTATGCCCGATCCGGGAAAAGCGCCTGTAAAGAGAACTGTAAAGACAGAAATAATCCCCATCCCCCACGCCACAATCTGCAATTGCTCTTTGAGCGAATAGCGCGAAGCGAGATATAGCCCAAACATTGCAGTTTGTAGGGTGGAAATTCCTCGTTTCATCGACAGGGAGGGGAAGTCCGACCACGCGAAGGAGATAATGGCGGTGAAGGCTAATGCCCAAATAAACGGATCGCGCCACAGCGCCCGAAAGACGCTTTTGGGTCGCAACGCCATCAATAGCAAGCTGGTGGCGATTACGCCATACTGAATTAGCACGATTAAGGGATATAAAGGAGAATATCCCCCACCAATCCCCCCGCCGACGCCTTCAGAGGCTACGTATCGACTTTCGATAATCAGAACTTGAGAAAAGGCAATAACGCCAAATACTGCAAACGCCTTCTCCAGTTTGAGTAAATCGGAAAGTAACGTATAAATATTCATGGAATCTTCAAAGTCGGCAAATGAACTGACCCCCCGAATGCCTAGCTACCCAGTATAATTTGTAAAAGTCGGGCTTGCCAATTTTTTTCTCAATCTGTTATTAAGCTTTTATTAAAACAGTAAAATAGCCTCTTAGTCCACGATTGAAGTTTTGCCTGTAGAATCAATAATTTGTTGCTTTAGAGGAGATTAATCCTTTAATGTTTAAGCTCAAAACAACTCGCTTTTTACTGTTAATAATTGCGGGTTTATTTGCTGCAATTAGCTGGAATATTGTCCCCTGCGTGGTGGCTCAGACCGCTTCGCCATCGCAAATCTCAGCGGCAAATTCTTCTGGCTATCAATGGCAAAATGTGGCGATTGGGGGAGGTGGGTTTGTTACCGGAATGGCAATCCATCCGAATGTGAAAGATTTAATTTATGTGCGAACAGATGTCGGAGGTGCTTATCGTTGGGATGCGGCTCAACAGCGCTGGCTGCCTTTAATGGAAATGTTTGGTCAATCTGAAAGTTACTTGTATGGCATCGAGAGTTTAGCGCTGGATCGAAATAATCCCAATGTTATTTATGCAGCGGCGGGAGAATATACCGATTCTAGAAGTCGGCACAATGGCGTCATTCTTAAATCTAGCGATCGCGGTCAGAGTTGGACGCAAACCCCCTTAAGCTTCAAGTTAGGAGCGAATGAAGATTGGCGCTGGAATGGCGAACGGTTAGCCGTCGATCCCAATCAAAGCAACCTCCTGTATTTAGGCTCGCGCCATCAGGGGTTATGGAAAAGCGAAGATGGGGCAAAAACTTGGACGAGAGTAACAAATTTTCCCACCCCAGGAACGCCGAACCGAGGAATCGTTTTCATCCTCTTCGATCCCAAAACCGGAACCCCAGGAACGCCAACTTCTACAGTTTATGTCGGGGTTGCGGGTGCCGGAGTTTATCGCAGCCAAGATAGAGGACAAACTTGGACATTGCTCCAAGATAGCGCTAAAAATCCTCAACGGGGCGTTTTAGCCAGCGATTCCACCCTGTACGTTACCTTTGATGCACCGGGAGCGATTAAAAAGTTCCGAAATAACGCTTGGGTCAATATTACGCCCGCTACCCTCGATTCTTATAACGCCATTAGCGTCAGTCCGAGCAACCCTCAATTGATAGTCGCCGCCCAATGGTTCTTTAACCACGGGAATAAACTATTTAAATCCACCAATGGCGGCCAAACTTGGCAAGAAATCCAAGCCAATCACCAAAGTAGCATTCCCTGGAAGAGCAATGATGAGCGCTTCTGGACTTCCGGGATCTCCAGCCTTAGCTTCGATCCGCATTACCGCGATCGCGTTTGGTATACCGACGGCTGGGGAATTTGGCGGACTGATGAAATTAATCGCGATCGCTCCGTTTGGCGTAACTTTGTTTCAGGCATCGAAGAAATTGTTAACTTTACCCTCGCCAGTTCCCCCCGCAGCGGCACCTTATTTCAAGGTTCGGCCGACATTGGCGGATTTCGTCACGAAACCCTCAACGGCTACCCCCCAAAACTGATCCAATCTCCAAGCTGGATGACATCCGATTTTGTCTCAATGGATCTCTCCTCAAACGAACCCGATTTAATCGTTAGCGTTGGCAGTCGGCGATGGACTAGTTCAGGATTTCCCGATCCCGGTTACGGCGTATACTCCACCAATGATGGACGCAGTTGGACCGAATTTCCCGCCTATCCCAACGGCTATCGTAAAGCCCAACGGGGACGCGTAGCCGTAGCAGCAAAAGGCGATCGCACTTGGGTTTGGATACCCGAAGGCGAAAACGAAGTCCCCTATACTACCCAAGATCGCGGCAAAACTTGGACGAGATCCACAGGCGCACCCGCTGGCTTAACCACCACCGTTTGGCAGTGGAATCAACCTTTAGCTAGCGATAAAGTCGATCCCAACCAGTTTTACCTCTACAAAAACGGCAGCTTCTACCGCAGCACCAACAGCGGCAAAACTTGGCAGGCTACCGTTAACAACCTACCCCGCTTAGATATGGACTGGGCGAATAATGCCTGGAGTACGATTAAAGCAGCCCCCGGCTTAAAAGGCGAAGTTTGGGCCAGTTTTAATCGAGAGGGGTTGTATCGTTCCCGCAATGGCGGTACGAGCTTCACTAAACTCCCCAACGTCCAACAAGCCTATCTGTTCGCCTTTGGCAAAAATCCGCCCAACCGCCAAAATCCCGCAGTTTTTGTTTATGGCACCGTCAATAACGCGGCGGGAATTTTCCGATCCGATAATTTAGGGGAAACTTGGGTCAAAATTGATGTCCCCGGACAAGCCATTGGTAAAGACCCTAAATTTATGGAAGGCGACGCCCGCGTCTATGGTCGAGTCTACATCGGTACGGGGGGACGCGGCATCTACTACGGTCAACCCGCCAATTTAGCCGCCACTTCTCAGGGTGCTGCATCTAGCAATCATTGCCGCTTACCCCAACTTTTAGCCAGCCGCTTATGAACGCTTTCAAACGCTTATTCTATCTGGGTGTGCTTGCAAGTTTAGTAACCTTAACCGAAAGTGCGATCGCCCAAGGCAGATTCGATCGGATCAACTGTGTCAACGTCATTGACAGAAACTCTCTATTAATTCGTCCTTCCGGCTTCGATCCGATCAAACGGCTACCCATCTATGAAGTCACCGTCGCTTCCCCAACCCAAGAGTTGAAATATCAAAATGTCCCAGGGAGTAATGTCAGTATCGCCACCAGCATGACTGCATTCTATAACTTTGAGGTCTCCCACTCTTCCATGAGCGAAGGACGTTTAGAAGTTCGTTTGCGTCCCCGCAGCCGCAACGTTGAATTCACCGCCGAACAAAACGGTTGGACGCTGAGAGGCCATTTAAACTATTGCGATGGTCAGTGGCAAAATCAAATCCTTGACTTCTGGCTGGGACTTTAATCGCATGTTCTTTCTTCTTCCCCCCTTTCTGAGTGCTGAAATTGCTAGGGCGGATATACAGAACTTAGCTGTAGATCCACCTTAATTGAGGCGGATACACAACAGCCTTGCTGTAGATCTCGCTCTTTGGGGTGGAGCTACAGTGAAAGATTAATTCATTCACCCAATACGGACGGATCTACAGAATTACTCTGTACAATAAATTGTTAGATCGCTTAGTCCTCGGTGGTGACAATCCTAAAGATTCCTTATTGGCTGAAATCAATTCAGTCAATATGCTCCTCTACTTTTGCTATGCTGTGTTAAGTCATACTAGGTTAGATAAAGCATGAAGCTAGAAGCAGTAAATATTCAAAACTTCAGAAGCATCCAAGAAATAGTTCTTGGGGATTGTGGTGGGTTCAACGTGATTGTTGGAAAAAACAATGCAGGAAAATCCAATATTCTTCTAGCTATTAATGCTTTTTTTTTATCTCTAAAAAAGGGTGAACCTGTTGTTCTTAAGTTGCCTATTGGGGATTCCATCGATCACTATGACAACTTGCTAGAAAAAACAATAAAAATCACTATTTTCTTTCAGTTATCACTTGCTGAGAGGGACAGCCTAATTCAAGATATCGTTTCCGAATCACCGCAAGTTAAAAATTCAGTAAATGGAATTGATTCGGAATTAAGGTTGGCAATGACTTTAGAGGTTATGAATGATCCAGAACCATTTGGATATGTTAATCAGATAGTATTATGCAAGCCAAATTCTTCAACAATATCAGAAGAATGTGTTGTTCATACTCTTCTGGAAGTCACCTCCAAAGCTGCTAAGGAACTGAGTGACAAAGCAAGACGCTCACAAGAATTAGAAAATGAAATAGAGCAGCTTAGTTCAATTGTTTCCGACAAATTTAAGCGGCTAGATGAGGATGATTGGAAGCGTCTAAAAGCTAATCCATCTGCTTTTTCGGAACGACTGTTGTTCGGAGTAATGAGTCGATCACGTATAAGGCTAACAAGCAGTTTAGCAAGTAAACTTGAATCAATTATTCAAAGTGTAGAGTCGAGAAGTGATTTTACAGACGCAATTTCTTCTCTAATAGATAGCTTACAAGAAGAAGCAATTAGCCTTAAGACAGAGCCAATTAAACAGCGAATTAATAGCTTTTCAGGGCAAGAATCATCCGTCCCGCATTATGCTCTTAACTTAATGAGACGAATTGGTGAGATGAGTGTTTTGTATCTTACTGAGCGAAGAGAACCAATCGGAAGACGCGAAGCTTCTCAATTGCTTGACCTTAAAGTTACGCGAGGGGGTCCAGAAAAGCTTCGCGCAATTCAAGATACTGTCTCAGCTCTTTTAGGAGTTGATATTGATGCATTTCGAGCTAACAAAACGGGCACAACTGAAGATCCAGAAGCCGAGCTTGACGTAGACCGTTTTCTTGTTCAGGTTAACGGTGCAGGGATTCGTGAAGCATTAAGATTAATTTTAGACTACGAACTTAATCGCCCTAACATTCTTCTCGTTGAAGAGCCTGAGATTCATTTACATCCTGCTCTTGAAACAAGCATGATGCGATATTTAAAGTCAATTGGAAAGGACTGCCAGATATTCATTACAACTCACTCTACGAACTTTTTAGATACAGCAGAGATGAGAAATGTTTATCTCGCTTCTCGCGACAACTCAACAACTATTCAGATGATCAATGTTGAGGAGGCAGAGCAGAGTATTCCTCGTGAGCTTGGCATTAGATTAAGTTCGCTTTTTATGTTTGATAGGCTCGTCTTTGTGGAAGGACCGACTGATGAAGACGTAATTCGTGAATGGGCTTCTATATATGGTGTAAATCTTGCACAAGCAAGTGTAGGCTTTGTGCCTATGGGAGGTGTAAGAAACTTAGCTCACTTTGCGACAGAAGCGACAATTAACTTTCTCAGTAAGCGTCGTGTATCAGTTTTCTTTATGTTAGATCGTGATGAGCGTGAAGAAGCTGAAGTTAAGCGTCTCGCAACGCAGCTTGGTGACAAGGCAGAATTAATAGTTCTAAAGAAACGCGAACTTGAAAATTACCTTTTGTGCCCAAAGGTAATTGCAAAATTTATTGATCTTAAATATCAATTGTTAGGAGTCAAAGATCCCAAAAAGATTGATATAGCTGAGATAGAAAAAGGTATCGATACGTGTGCTGATGCTTTAAAGGATATTGCTATAGAGCGTCGAGTTGCGAGGATTGCTTGCCTTCCAATATATCCCAACCGTAATGCTGTTCTAGACTTTGGCTCTGGAACCACCTTGATTGATAGGCTCAAAGAAGAGTACAACAACCAGAAAGAGAAATTAACACAATTAGAAGAAGAATTAGAAAAAATCATTGAGGAGCAAACCAAGTTAGTTGAGAGCAATTGGTCAGCTAAAAAGCGAGATTTGGTTCCAGGCGATCTACTGTTGGATAGTTTGTGTAAGTTATTTGAAGTACGGTTCAATAAAGAAAGGGATTCTGCAAGATTAGCATCTTTGATGGAAGAACATGAAATTGATTCAGAAGTCAAAGGCATACTCAAGAGGTTTGTTGATTGTATGCAAATCAACTAGCCTTTGATAAAAGTTAACAATTAATACCTGCTGTTATTTTGTAACTATCATGTCGCGATCTAACACTGCGTTGGTGCGGACGGAACAGAGGTTATCGGTGGAGAGTTCAAGGTTATCTGCCGCCGCACAACTTCACCGTTATGCTGCTTTACCCTCGATGGGGACAGTAAGGTTACTGTGGATTTATGATATTGGATATCCCTCTTCTGTCATTCTCCGAAAAGCCTTGCGTTTTCTAAATCCTAGAGCGTAGATAGAGTAAGCAATCGCGCCATTTTTTCTGAGGAGAAATTCTGAGAGATCCGAAATGAGTCAAAATGCGATCGCCAACCCCCGCATAGCTCAGCATACCTTGTTTTTAGGAATTACTAATCCTACGAAAAACCGGAAAGTGACAGAAGAGGGATACCGTTAAACTTTTGGCAGTCCTGTTAAGAAAGGAGCGATGAGTCTCAATTGACTCACCACTCCCTCAGTTAAAACCCGATTTAGACTTTAGTATTCTGGAACCGAAGCATCTACTTCGCGACTCCAAGCGGTAATTCCGCCTTTGACGTTTGTTCCTTCGATACCTGCGGCTTTGAGAATCCCTAGGGCTTTAGATGAACGACCGCCCATCTTACAATGAGCAATTAACTTGTGACCGTTCAGCAACTCTTTAACTTGCTCAACCCCCGTTCCGTTCTCAATATCCGGTAGAGGAACCAAGACAGAACCGGGAATTTTAGCAATTTCGTATTCATTGGGGTTGCGAACATCCAACAGCACAAAATCTTTCGCGCCGCTGTCAATGAGTTGCTTGAGTTCTTGAACTGTCATCTCTGGGAGAGATGCTTGTTGTTGTGCTTCTGCCATTTTTGCTTGAGGAATGCCACAAAATTCTTCGTAGTCAATCAGTTTTTCGATAACTGGGCGTTTGGGGTTCGGTCGTAACTTCAATTCCCGGAACTTCATTTCAAGGGCATTGTAGAGCAATAAACGCCCGCTGAGGGTGGTTCCGGCACCGGTAATAATTTTGACGGCTTCTGTGGCTTGGATGACGCCAATAATGCCCGGTAGAATCCCTAACACGCCCCCTTCTGCACAGGAGGGAACCATTCCCGGCGGTGGGGGTTCGGGATACAAGTCGCGGTAGTTGGGGCCATCTTGGTAGTTAAAGACGGTGGCTTGTCCTTCAAAACGGAAAATGGACCCGTAGACGTTGGGTTTGTTGAGTAAAACGCAGGCGTCGTTGACTAGATAGCGGGTGGGGAAATTGTCGGTACCATCGATGACGATATCGTAAGGTTCAACAATTTGCAGGGCATTTTCCGAACTGATACGGGTTTCGTATAAGTCTACTTGGCAGTCTGGGTTAATTTCGAGAATGCGATTTTTGGCAGACTCAATTTTAGGTTTCCCCACCCAGGAGGTCCCGTGAATGACTTGGCGTTGGAGGTTGGAATAGTCTACAACATCAAAGTCAACAATGCCGATCCGACCGATCCCGGCGGCGGCTAGATAGAGTAACAGGGGCGAACCGAGTCCGCCGGTTCCAATACACAGAACGCTGGCGGCTTTCAGGCGCTTTTGACCGTCTAAGCCAATTTCTGGCAGGATCAGGTGACGAGAATATCGCTCGTAGTCTTCTTTAGTAAGCTGAATCTCTTCGAGATTAGGATTGAGCATGGCAAATTAGCAACGCGAGGACTGAACTCAAACGAATTTAACGCATTCACGGGGTTTGCGTCGATTCGCTGTTATGGGCTGAGGGGACTCTAATTTTAAAGCGATTTGTCGATTTCTGCTGCGTTTGTGTAAAGAATCTTTTCTTCTTGAAATTGATGCTGTTCGTCCAGCCGCCAGCTCCGATGGTCGCGAACCTGACCTTGCAGGACGGATAAGATCAGATAGGAGTATTGCGGCCAGGCGATCGCGCGATCGAATTCCGAGGGGCTAGCGGGATGATCGGGGTGAGAATGGTAAACCCCAACAATCTGCAAATCGCGATCGCGGGCTTGGCGTTGAACTTGCAGCAGCGTTTGAGGTGCGATCGCATACCGTTCCCGACGGCTACCCCCCAAACTTGCCGAACCGCTAACCGCCGCAAATGCTGTGAGATCGGCTTCATCCCAGCTATTTTCCGTGGGGTAAATCTCGACAATGCAATTCACCTGCGCTACAACCCGACCGAGCAATAAACCACAGGACTCTTGAGGATAATGGCGTTCGACCTGTTGGCAGATCTGTTGTAAATACTGTTGGCTAATCTGCAAATTCACGATCGGGGTAGCCCCTAAAATATACTTATTGTTACACGCAGCAGGCGTTCTATTGTTCGCTTGCCTGAGTTCGAGAATCGCGACCCTTGTCTGCATTGCGTTCTGTGCCAAACTCGCCCCCATGAGAAGCTAGCAGAATGCGTGAAACCTCGGTCAGTTCATCTTTTTGTGCTATTCAACCCCATTTTTTCCTAGTCAATGTTGCTTCATCTTTGGCAGGCTTTTAGTTCTCGTTCCACCTCAGCAAAAATCACCTTACAAAAATGGGGACTTCCTTTGGCGGTTGGGGTTGGTATGTCCTTGGGGAGTATTGGCTTGTGGCAAGCCCTGAGAACGGAAAGCCGCAACTCGGTGCAAAATCTGGTCTTTCAAGAACTGATTGCTGCTGAGAGTCAACTCAACGCCGAAATTAACCAGCGAATTCTGGGATTTCAGCGTATGGCCAATCGGTGGAATGTCCGAGGCGGAACGCCCCAAAGCGAATGGGAAGCCGATGCTCAATCTCATATCAACGATTATCCTAGCTATCAGCGCATTTACTGGATCGACCCGGCTGGGGAGGTTCGTTGGTTAATTCCCTTTCAAGACGATCGCGATTTATTAAATCAAAGCACCCAGAGTGAAGAGAGCCGTCGCAACGCCTTAGCCGTTGTCCGCGATCGCCGTCAAATTGCGGTAACAGGTACCATTGAGCTAGTCGGAAATGTAGGTCAAGGCTTTTTAGTTCATATTCCCCTCTTCGCTAATGACCGATTTGATGGCGTGATGGTGGCGGCGTTTCACCTGGAATCGTTACTCGAACCCATCTTTAGCGCAGTTGTGAAGCGCGGTTATGCGATCGCCATTTTTGAGGATCGACAACTCATTTATCAAGCCCTCCCCCCCTCATGGAACGCCCCACCGCCCAATTTCAGCCGCTGTGAAGCCTTTTGTCGCCAAAACCAGTTAACCTTTTACGACATTGTTTGGCAAATCCGCATTGAACCCAGCTCCCAAACGCTCCAATCTCAACTCAATTCCTTACCCGAAGTAGTTCTAGGGGGAGGATTGGCGATCGCGTGGATCTTAGCCCTCGCCCTATACCTCCTCCAAGCCAATGTTCGGCGCATCCGCCAAGTCGAACGCATCAATCAAGCACTCAGTAAAGAAAACGCCACCCGCCAGCAGGTTGAGTCCACCCTGCAAGATACCCTGATTTTGCAGCAAGCCCTGCTGAATGGAGCCAACTATGCCATTATTTCCGTTTCGCCCGATGGCATGATTCAAACCTGGAATGCCACAGCCGAACGTCTCCTCGGTTACAGCGCCTCAGAAATGATTGGAATTTCTACCCCAGAAGTCTTTCACGATCGCGAGGAAATCATCCAACGCGCCCAACAGCTATCGAGAGAACTCAACGAACCCATCGCCCCCGGAATTGCTGTCTTGTTCGCCAAAGCGATCCGTAATGACACCGACGAAAGCCAATGGACTTATATCCGCAAAGACGGATCTCGCTTCCCCGTTCTACTTTCCATCACGGCTTTGCGCGATGCGGAGAGACACATTGCTGGCTTTATGGGCATTGCGAGCGATATCACCACCCGCCAGCAAGCCGAAGACACGCTCCAATCGACTTTACGAGAACTCGAATTTCAGAAATTTGCCCTCGATCAAGCTGCGATCGTTGCCATTACCGATCGCCACGGCACCATTACCTACGCTAACGACCATTTTTGCACCATTTCTGGCTATAGCCGCGCAGAACTCCTCGGACAAACCCATCGACTGATTAAATCCGATTATCATCCGCCGGAATTCTTCCAAAAGATGTGGTCTACGATCGCTAAAGGTAAAGTTTGGAATGGCGAGATTAAAAACCGGGCAAAAGATGGCAGCGACTACTGGGTAGATACCACCATTGTCCCCTTTCTCAACGATCGCGGTCATCCCTTTCAATACATGGCGATCCGCATCGACATCACCCAACGCAAGCAAGTGCAAGAGTTATTGCAAATTAGCGAAGAACGCTTGCAACTCGCTTTAGATAGTACAGAGGATGGCTTGTGGGATTGGAATTTAACCACCGGAGACTGTTACTACAGCCCGCGCTACCTAGCGATGGTGGGTTATGCCCCTGGAGAATTGCCCAACCGCATCTCAGTGTGGAAACGGCTAATTCACCCCGATGATTTTATTAAAGTCCAAGAAGCCCTGCGCGAGCATTTGACGGGCAGAAGTCCGATTTACGAACTCGAACATCGCTTGCGAATTAGAGCGCGTTCGGGTCATGCTCATCCTGATGGAGAGTGGTGTTGGGTACTCGGACGCGGCAAAGTTGTCAGCTACGATCCAACAGGGAAACCCCTACGCATGGTGGGTACCAATATTGATATTAGCGATCGCAAACACGCCGAAGCCATCCTGCGCGAACAAGAATCCACCCTTCGCAGCTTTTTCAACAGCGCCTCTATGATGATGGGCATTGTAGAAATTGTGGAAGGCGATCTGATTTATTGTTCTAGTAACTCAACCGCCGCCGCCTTTTTTGGGCTAACCCCCGAAACCATGCAAAATCGGCGAGCCAGCGAACTCTCCTCTTCTAGCCACGTTCAGCGCTGGATCGGGCATTGTTGGGAAGCCCAGCGCACCGCTTTACCCGTACGCTTTGAATATTGCTTTAATTTGCCCCAAGCCGATCGCTGGCTGTCTGCCACCGTTTGCGAGATTGCCAACTCCGCGGAAACCCGTCCCCGGTTTGCCTATATTATCGAAGATATCACCGAGCGCAAGCACGCTCAAGAAGCCCTCCATCGGGAACTGCACCGCACCTTACTGCTGAAGCAAATTACCGAAGAAATTCGCCAAAGTCTAGATGTGAAGCGAATTTTTACCACCGCCGCCCATCAAATCGGTATGGCGTTTCAAGTCAACCGCTGCATTATTCACACCTATATTCTCGATCGGGCACAGCCTCGGATTCCCATCGTTGCCGAATATCTAGAACCGGGTTATGCCTCAGTTTTAAATCAAGAATTTCCCTTAACCCAGCATCCCGAATGGGTGCAAATGCTCTCCGGCGATTGTCCGATTGTCACCTTTCATCAACGCCCAGAACGTCCTGCTGCTGCTAGTCCTGAATTTTATCGGCAAATTGGCTTAAAATCGTTACTGGCGATTCGCACTTCCTATCAAGGCGAACCCAATGGCGCGATCGCCCTACATCAATGCAGTTCCCTGCGCGAGTGGAGTAGCGACGAAATTGAACTGCTAGAAGCCGTCGCCGCCCAACTGGGAATTGCCCTGGCTCAAGCCCGCTTGCTCGAACAAGAAACCCGCCAGCGCCAGCAACTCACCACCCAAAATAGCGAATTAGAACGCGCCAAACGCGAAGCCGAAAACGCCAACCGCGCCAAGAGCGAATTTTTGGCAATGATGAGTCACGAAATCCGCACCCCCATGAATGGCATTATTGGCATGACAGGCTTGCTGCTCGATATGCCCCTCGATCGCCAGCAGCGAGACTTTGTAGAAACCATCCGCAACAGTGGCGATACGCTGCTTGCCATTATCAACGATATTCTCGACTTCTCTAAAATTGAGTCGGGCAAACTCGAACTCGAAGAACAACCCTTTAACCTGCGCGAATGTATTGAAACCTCTCTCGATCTTCTCGCCTCCAAAGCCACCGAGAAAAAACTCGAACTCGCCTACTTAATCGATCCGGCTGCTCCCCAATGGATTTTAGGGGATGTGACGCGCCTGCGACAAATTTTAGTCAACTTGCTGAGTAATGCCGTTAAATTTACCAGCAAAGGTGAAGTTGTCGTTTCCGTCACCGCTCAACGCTTGGGGGCTTCTTTGAACGTCCATCCGGCGCAATACAGCATCGAGTTTACGGTTAAAGATACCGGAATTGGCATTCCCCCAGAACGTTTAGACCGATTATTTAAACCCTTTAGTCAAGTGGATGCATCCACAACGCGACAATACGGCGGTACGGGGTTAGGATTGGCAATTAGCAAGCGACTGTGCGAACTCATGGGCGGAGAAATTTGGGTGAACAGTCAACCCGGTATTGGCTCGGCATTTTACTTTACTATCGTTGCCCAAACCGCAGAACACCTAGCCGTAGAAAGTTTAGCGGATGCCTTACCTTATCTTCAGGGCAAGCGGCTGCTGATTGTGGATGATAACGCGACGAATCGGAAAATGCTGGTACTGCAAGCCCAGTCTTGGCAGATGCTTCCGAGGGCTGCTGAGTCGGCTGTCGAGGCGCTGGAATGGTTGCAAGCGGGGGATAGCTTCGATCTGGCTATTTTAGATATGCAAATGCCTCATATGGATGGATTAGCGCTAGCCGAAGCCATTCGTCAATTGCCGGATCGCGTGGGTTTACCGCTGGTGCTGCTGACTTCAATGGGCAAACCCCAATTGGATTCTGCCGTATTTTCAACAATTTTAAGCAAGCCGATTAAGCAATCTCAACTGTACAACGCTCTGGTGCAAGTCATTCGCCAGCAGCCTGTGGTGGTGCAATCCCACGATTTGCAAGGCGTTCAACAAGATGCCCAAATTGGCAGGCATCATCCTTTACGCTTGCTAGTTGCAGAAGATAATGCGGTGAATCAGAAAGTGGCGTTGCAATTGCTCAACCGTTTGGGCTATCGGGCGGATGTGGTGGCCAATGGTTTAGAAGTGCTACAAGCGTTAGAGCGGCAGCCTTACGATACGATCCTGATGGATGTGCAGATGCCAGAAATGGATGGTTTAGAAGCAACGCGCCAAATTCGGGCATTCTATAAGGGAACTCAACCTTGGATTATTGCGATGACGGCTAATGCCATGCAAGGCGATCGCGAAGAGTGCTTATCCGCCGGGATGAACGATTATGTCAGCAAACCGGTTCGCTTGGAACACCTCAAGCAAGCGCTCTGTAAATCTCCCATTCCACCCGATCTAGAAGACAGCCCGCCGCCGAGTTTAAATTTACCCGATCCCGTATCCATTGCGGCGCTGAAGGATTTGATTGGCGATGTTCCCCCAGAAGCAATTCGCGATTTAATCGATTGCTATTTACAAGAATCCCCCTACTGGATTGAAAATATGCAAACGGCGATCGCTCAATCAGATATTCCTGCTTTATATCGAGCAGCGCATACTCTAAAATCCAGTAGTGCATCTTTTGGAGCCACCCACCTCGTACAACGGTGTCAAGAGATCGAGCAGTTAACTCGATTCTCCCCAGAATTAGTGGACAATTCCCAGCAACTCGCACTCATTCAAAGCCAAGTAGCTGCACTCGTTGCAGAATACGAGCGGGTTAAAATCGCCTTGCAACGAATACGCTAAACTCAATAATGCCTATGAACGCTTCTGCCGCACCGTCTGAAACTTCCATAATTCTGATTGTTGATGACGATCGATTTATGCGAATGCAGTTGCGTCAATGTTTAGAACGAGAGCGCTATCAAGTCATTGAAGCGATTAATGGCGAAAAGGGATTAGAGGCTTACAAAACCAATCAGCCCAACTTAGTGCTGTTAGATGCCCTGATGCCCGTGATGGATGGGTTTGAGTGCTGCTCGCAAATTATGACACACCCCGGCGCAGAACATACCCCCGTTTTAATGATTACGGGTTTAGAAGATCAGCAATCCGTCGATCGCGCTTTTGAAGTTGGGGCAAGCGATTATGTCACCAAACCCATTCACTGGGCAGTTTTGCGCCAACGGGTGAAGCGACTGCTACACCAAGCGCGACTGCAACGCCAACTCGAAGAAGCCAACGAACGCCTCAAACAACTGGTTTCTTTAGATGGCTTAACCCAAGTGGCAAATCGTCGCCGTTTTGATGAATACCTCGATCAAGAGTGGCGGCGAATGGCTCGCGAAGAATTACCGATCTCGTTGGTATTATGCGATATTGACTTTTTTAAGCGATTTAACGATACCTACGGACATCAAGCGGGCGATCGCTGTTTGCAACAAGTCGCCCAATCCCTAATGCACGCAGCGCGGCGTCCTGCCGATTTGGTCGCCCGTTATGGCGGCGAGGAGTTCGCTGTCATTTTACCCAATACCAAAGCTCACGGAGCCGTTCAGGTGGCGGAGGAAATGCGATCGCAGGTACGATCCTTAGCCATTGCCCACGCCGATTCACCCGTCAGTTCCCTCGTCACTCTCAGCCTAGGCGTTGTGAGCATCTTACCCCAATTAGAAATCCCTGTAGCCTCCCTCATTGCCGCAGCAGACAAAGCCCTCTACCAGGCTAAAGCCCAAGGGCGCGATCGCGTCGTCTATTCTCAACCTCTTTCTTAGTGCTGAGTGTAAAGTGCTGAGTGCTGAGTAGGAAGAAGGGGAGTTGGGAGTTGGGATTTGGGGGAAGAAGGGAGTTGGGAATTGGGAGTTGGGGGTTGGGGAAGAAGAGGATGGGGGGTGGGGAGATGGGGAGGTGGGGGGAATGAAGGTGAATCGGCTATTGTTCTCGATACCTACTTGCAATACTGCTACTTAGGGTGCAAGCTACGGAACGAACGCACTTCTTTCACTACTCAGCACGCGGTTGTACGGAAGCTAGCCAGAGAACACAGCTAAACGGAATTTAGCACAACAGCACTTTCACCTTATCACTCACTTCCCCCCATCTCCCCATCCTCTTTCCCACTCAGCACTCAGCACTTTACACTCAGCACTCCCCTAGGGGTGAACCGAACCATCAGGCAGGGTTGCGCCTGTTAAGTTAGCGTCGGTTAAGAGGGTTCGGGTTAAATCGGCGTTTTTGAGGTTGGCTTTTTGGAGATTTGCGCCGGTTAAGTTGGCGTAGCTTAAGTCTGCGCCTTGTAAATTGGCTTCGCTGAGGTTGGTAATGTAGCTTTTATCTAAACCGCGTACTTCTAGGCTGGCGCGGCAGAGTTTCGCCCCGGTTAAGTTCGCCCCGCGTAAAATGGCTCCACTTAAGGCAACATAGCTTAAATCCGCAAACTGCAAGTCAGCATAGCCTAAATCGGTGCGTTGATCGGAGGTAGAACGCAAGTCAGCTTCAAATAAAATAGCGTTTTGTAAGTTCGCCCTTGTAAGATTTGCCCCGCAGAGGGAAGCTTTGGCTAAATTAGCGGCTTGTAAATTGGCTTGAATTAATTTTGCCCCACTGAGGTCGGCTTCGCGCAATTGGGCGTTTTGGAGGTTGGCTTCGCTTAAATCGGTTCCCCAAAGCAAGGTTTCGCTGAGGTTGGCTTGGGTGAGGTTGGCTGCAATTAAAATCGATTGTCCAAATCGAGATTCGCGCAAGTCGCTATGACTGAGGTTTGCGCCTTTGAGGTTGGCGCTGACTAGGTTCGCTTGTTGCAATACGACGCCCGATAAGTTGATTTGGGCAAAGTCGCGTTCTGCGGCTGCGTATCGCTGAAGGAGTTCGCTCGTATCCATAGTATTAAAACAGATTCAAAGACTTAGTTCTACCACAATCAGTGCGATCGCGCCTATTATTGCGATCGCCATTGCCCCTCGACTCCATGTACGGGAGGTGCTACTGTGGCTAAACGTTGAGGGGGGAAGATGGCTGTGGCTGCCATACCCGCGCAATTGCATGGCTTTATAGATGCGTTCGGATTGCAAGTAGCTGCGGATCAGCAAGGTTCCAGCGACGGCGGCTAAGTCTGATAAGGTTTGTCTGTCAGGAATAAGGGGGAGTCGGCGGCGGTGGGAGGAGGGAAACCCGCGTAACTTCATCGCCCGTTGCATTTGAGCAAAGTAATCGGTAACTTCAAATAAGTAACGGTAGGACAACAGTAACAAATCCGCCAGTAAAGGCGATAGGCCTAACGAACGCATGGCGTAAATGGCTGTGAGAAAGGGCATGGTGCCAAATAAGATTAGCCCCAAGGTGACAATGGCTAAAAAGCGGCTAACAATTAAGAGGGCACCGATCAGCCCTTCTTGGTGTAGCTGCAAGACTCCCCATTGCCACAATACGGTTTCTCCGCTACTGAAGGGTAAAATTAGCACGACGGCGAGGATGAATGCGCCGGGGTAGCGGATGCGCTGCAACCAGAAGCTTAGGGGAAGTTGGGAAAGGATATACAGAAAAGCGGTGATGCTGAGGATGACGGGGATGAGAACCCAAGTTTCGACAAAGGAGAAGGCAAGAATAAGGGCAAAGAGGCTAATTAATTTGCTTCTGGGTTCCCATTGGTGGATCGGAGATTTGAGATAGGCATATCGATCTAACTCTAACCCCACGATCGCTCCTCAATGTTCCAACAATTCTGGCTTAACGCGGCATAGAAATAATACCAGCATTGCGGTGAAAATCCCTTCTAAAATCGCGAGGGGCAAATGGGCGATCGCCAAACCGAGAATTGCGGCTCGTTCGGTGGTACTATCAAAGCCTGCGGGAATCGTGGCAATCGTTACGCTGAAGAAGATTAAAGCAGATAACCCCAACCCAATCGCACCCGCGCCGAAAGCCGAAAGCGCGATCGCCCATTGCTTTTGACGCTGGGGGCGCAGCCGGAACAGTTGGGCGGCGACTAAGGCGGGAAGCCCCATCAGCACTGCATTCACGCCTAAACTAGCAAGTCCCCCATGTCCAAACATAACGGCTTGAAAGAATAAGCCAACTAAAATGGCGGGAAAGGCAAAATATCCCAAAACTACGCCTAATAATCCATTCAGAACGAAGTGAACGCTAGCAGGCGGAATCGGAACATGAATGGAGGATGCGACGAAAAAGGCGGCGGTGAGGAGGGCGGCTTTGGGTACCTGTTGGTTGGGATCGCTATATCGGCGAATCTGGCGCAAAGAATACCAAGTGGTTAACCCTGCGATCGCAAAACCGCCAAGATATACGGGGGCTGGGAGAAAACCATCAGGAATGTGCATAAAATCCTATTGTTTTTTCCCCCGCGCGCAATACAAAGCCGTTCCCACGCAGCCCCAAATCACTGAACCCATCATTACGCCCGTTTGGAGGGGGGTATACCCTCTGCGAGTGGTGGTTTCGCTTCGCGTTTCTGCGACTGGGGAAGGCGTTGCTTCGAGGGTGGGTTCGGGGGACAC
Source organism: Desertifilum tharense IPPAS B-1220 (assembly GCF_001746915.1). NCBI lineage: Bacteria > Bacillati > Cyanobacteriota > Cyanophyceae > Desertifilales > Desertifilaceae > Desertifilum > Desertifilum tharense. The sequence goes on along the minus strand of NZ_MJGC01000038.1, from coordinate 50,993 downwards.
TTCAGTACCGATCTCGGATTGGGGTTGAGCGACAGAGACAATCATACGCTCGCCGTGACCCGCTTGCAAGACTTGGACTTCCCAGTCTCCGGCTTGAGGGGCTGCAAACCAAAATCGCCCTTGATTATCGGTTACTCCTCGGATTTGGGGTTCTGTGGCATCTCCGGGGGGATAAATGGCAACCTGGGCGTTTTGCATCGGTTCCCCCGTGTCATAGATAGCGAGGATTTCATAAACTTGTGCCTCGGTGGGCTGAGATTCCAAAATGACGCCATGCGCCAAAACTGGAACGGGAATGCCAAATAAAGCCAGTAAGGCAACGGGGGTTAAGAGTCGAGTGGGGATAAACTGCACTTTCTGTCAATTGGAGGGAACGACAACTAGAGATGAGTGACTTTGGGATAGTCTTCTCAGGGGAAACTATCATGCTCGTTCCAGGGCTTACAATCCCGGTGAGGGGGATATGCTGGAGCCTTTCAGCCTTCATTGTCTAAACTCAGACCTCGCTTTTTCCCCTCCTTGAGGTAGATTTGCATAGGAATTCTTCGGGGATTTTCTGTGCTTTAGAATACGCTTGAGTCCGAGTTTTCCGCAGGACTGAAGTAAATTTTATTAAAGATTTGCGGATGTATTTTTTGAAACTTGCAGGGATTGATATCCTATTGAACAGATAGCGGATTGCAAATCGCGATCGCTTCATACACCCTCCCTGGTGACTCTGGCTTTGTCCTCTCAAACTGATTAGCAACAATTAAACATGGGGAAACTTGTTGTCCTAAAGCTTGATGGAGACATCCAGGCTCGCGGCTTCCGCGTTACCTTAGAGATCGGGCCCGATCGAACCCGTCCTGACATTGAAGTTTCAGGCGCTTTACCCGCCTCGCCAGAACTCTGCCAAAATCTCAGCCAGTGGCAAACCACTTACCGCAGTCTCGGTCAAATTACGCGCATTACCCCTCATCGCATTAGCATTGATGGGTCGCCGCATCATAAAGTTCGCGAGTGCCATCAACTGGCCAATCGCTTGCAATCGAGCTTAAGTCAGTGGTTAGCTTCAGAAGATTTTAGCGCCATCGATCGCAGATTGCGCGAAGAACTGCAACGCACTGAAGCGATCCGGGTGCTATTGCGAACCGATAACCCCGACTTACAGAAACTGCCTTGGCATTTGTGGGACTTTTTTGAACGCTATCCCTTAGCAGAAATGGCGCTGAGTAGCGAAGAGTTTGAACGAATGCCCGTCTATTCTCCTCCCTTGACCAAAAACAAAGTCCGCATTCTCGCCATTCTCGGTCATGCTCAGGGCATTGATGTTGAAAGCGATCGCCGCTTGTTAGAAAATCTACCCCATGCAGAAGTTGTTTTTCTAGTCGAACCTGAGCCAGAAGCCATTAACGATCGCCTCTGGGAACAAGCCTGGGATATTATCTTTTTTGCCGGTCATAGCGAAACCGATGGCGATACCGGCCGCATTTACATCAACCCCCAAGCCAGTTTAACCATTAATGAATTGTGGTATGGCTTGCGAAAAGCTGTAGAGCGCGGCTTGCAACTGGCCATTTTCAACTCTTGCGATGGTTTGGGACTAGCGCGACAACTCAACGATCTCAACATTCCCCAAATGATTGTGATGCGGGAATTAGTCCCGGATCGCGTTGCTCAAGCGTTTATGACCCATTTCCTGACGCGTTTTTCTGAGGGCGAACCCTTCTACCTAGCCGTTCGCGAGGCCAGAGAACGCTTGCAGGGACTTGAAAAACAATATCCCTGTGCTACCTGGCTCCCCGCAATTTATCAACATCCGGCTACGGCTTTGCCAACTTGGGCGGAAATGGCACAAATTACGCCCGAACTGCCCATTTTTGGAAATGCGTCTTGCCCCATTTTCAGCCAGTGTGCGGAACAAACCCTACCTTCATCCCCGACGCCTGCGACTCGCAAAGGTTTGAGCAACAAAGCCAAAATCGCGCTTTTGCTCGCAGTAGGCGCGATCGCTTGGCAGTTTGCCATTCCTTGGACGGTCAAAAGCTTGAATAATTTAGGTCTTAACCGCTTTTTCAACGGCGAATTATCCAGCGCCGACAAAATATTTAGACTGGCGCATCGGCTGAAACCTGATAACTCAGCGGTGTTGTATAACCAGGGGTGGCATTGCGAAACCATTCGCGATTTTGGTTGCGCTTACTCCCACTATCAGCAATCTGCTAAATTTGGCTCAGTCGCGGCTTACAGCAACCTAGGACGGCTGTATATCAAAGGCTACATGGGTCGGGTAGACTATCAGGTGGCGGTAGGGTTTATTAAACGAGGGCTAGAACTCTACCCCAAGCAAATTTCTTCTGGAGAAATTCACATCTACTATTCTCTAATCAAAAATTTGGGTTGGGCGAGATTGGGTCAGGAGCGCTATGAGGATGCGCTGGAACATTTAGAAGAAGCGATCGCCCTCGATCCAACTCGACCTGCGGCTTACTGTTTGCTGGCTCAAGTCCAAGAAGCGCAAGGACAGATTGTGGAGGCGATCGCGACCTGGGAAACTTGTCTAGAATACGCTCATCCCGACCGACCGGACGAAGATGAATGGATCGGAATGGCCCGCCAGCGCGTTAAGGTGTTAACGGCACTTAATTCCGATCCCCTCTAAGTGACTCAATGACAACAAGATGGACTGATGCTAGACCTCAGTTCAGCGTTAAAACTTTCTGAGATTCCTGTTGCAGGGGAATGAGAATGGTAAATTCTGTGCCCTCGCCTGCGGTAGAATCGCAAGTGAGTTGTCCGCCATGCTTCTCTACAACAATCTGATAGCTAATCGATAACCCAATCCCCGTTCCCTTACCGATCGGTTTAGTCGTAAAGAAGGGATCGAAAAGGTGTTTCTGAACTTCCTCTGTTATCCCGCCTCCATTATCCCAAATGTGGATTGCGACCTGAGAATTCTCAGCTTGCTCAGTCCGAATTCTAATCAGCGGGGCAAATTCTTCCGATCGAGCCTTGGCTGCCTCATAACGACTCTCTAGCGCATCAATTGCATTCGCTAAAATGTTCATAAACACCTGATTGAGAGCGCCTGCAAAGCACTCAATTTCAGGCAAATTGGCATATTCTTTAAGGATAGTAATCGCAAAGCCATCGGTTTTGGCTTTAAGGCGATTCTGTAAAATCAAGAGAGTGTTATCTATCCCTTCTGCTAAACTCACCGCTTTCATTTCCGCTTCATCGAGGCGCGAGAAATTCCGCAGAGATTTAACAATATCATGAATGCGAGAAGCCCCAATTTTCATGGAATTGAGAATCTTCGGCAAATCTTCAGTGACAAACTCTAGGTCAATTTCTTCTACTTTCTCTTGGATTTCTTGAATGGCAGGATCGGCATGGCGCTGATAGATCTCCATTAAATCAAGCAAGTCTTTGGTATAAGTATCAGCATGAATGAGATTACCATAGATAAAGTTAACGGGGTTGTTAATTTCATGGGCAATACCCGCCACTAATTGCCCCAAGCTGGACATTTTCTCGTTTTGGATCAGTTGAATTTGCGCGTGCTTGAGCTGTAAAAGCGTCTGCTCTAGATCGGCGTTCTTTTCATACAATTCTTGCGTTCGTTGCGAGACTTTTTGCTCTAGGGAGTTGTAAAGCAAAGCATTCTCTAAGGAGATAGAGGCTTGAGTTGTCAATAGTGAGAGAACTTCCGTGCGATCGCGCGTAAAAGCTCCCGGTGTCAAACCATTTTCCAAGTATAAAATTGCTGTCAGCTTACCTTGATAAACAACGGGTAAACCCAAGACAGACTTAGGCTGATGTTTGATCGTGTAAAGATCGCCAGTCAACAAGCCTTCATGGGTAGCATTATTGAGAACTAGGGTTTCCCGCGTGCGTTGAATGTAATTAACAATTGCAAAAGGTAAGTCAGTACATTCTGAAATAGGCATAAACGGAAGTGCGATCGCCATTTCTGTTTCTGCTTTACCTGAAGCCGCAAGCAACCACATTCCCTCTTTTTCTAGAAACAAATAGCCCTTTTGCGCTCCAGCATTTTCCATCAAAAGCTGCATTAACTTATGCAACAATTTTTCGAGAACAATCTCTCCTGAAATCGCCTGGGAAGCCTTCATAATAGACGCAATATCTAACGACAGCGATCCGCTATGGCTTGTCGTAGAAGTCGAATGAGTTATTGAAGAGATTGAGGAATATGCGCCAATAATCTCGCGGTTCCATACAGCCGTCAGAAGCTGAGAATATCTTGACTTCAAAGCTTCTACCTTTGCCGTTGCGCCCCAGTACAAATACCCATAGTAAGCATCAATGAGATAAAGCTTACCCAGATTTTCGCGATTTTGCGCTTGCGAGTTTCCTCCTAAATAAAACTCCGCTGCTAGCTCATTTGCCAAAGCTTCTTCCTGTTTATAACCCTGTTCTCTGGCGTGCAAAATTGCCCGATCGTACAACTGAGCCGCTAGTTCAAAATTTTCCAAAACTCGCGCTTTTTCTGCTTCTACTAAATCGTATCTATGTTGATAATTTTCCGGGCAATGATTCGCCCAAACTTTCATCTGTTTCTGATGGGTTTTAACTCGGTCTAAATATTCTTTTTTCTGGGCGGGTGCAGCCGTTGGATAAAGTGCCAATAGCGTGAGAGAGTAATAGAAGTTGTAAACCGGGATATAAACCGAACTCGCCACAGCTTCTTGATATTTCTCGGCTTCAACCGCACTTTCAAGGGCTTGAGCGTAATTCTTAAACCAATAGCCAATTAGCAGTTTTGCGAGATAGATGGGAAAAATTACCAAGCCATTTTTAGAATTCAAGATACCCGGAAGCATTTCTGCTTCATTAAAATACTGTCCTGCTAAAACTTGGACATTTTTGAATGCGCCCTGTAAATTGGCAATCAATTGTTGCCAAATCTTGACTTGGTAAAGTTGAAATTCTTGTTGATATTTTTGCAAGAGTTCAACATAAGGCTCTTGTTTTTTGAGAGTTGTCTCTAAAGATTCTCCACTTAAAAACAAATAGCTGCTGTAGAATGCCGAACAGTGCCCTGCATACTCAATATTGCCCGTTTCTAGTCCAGCTTGAACGCCTTCGAGTAAGCCTTGCAAGTTTTCTTGAATAGGCTTTTTCCAGTGAGAAATAAAGACATAAAAGGGGATATGCACAATGGCTTTAACTTCTTGAGCATTAAACCTCTCTAGAAGCTTAAGAGAAACTTGTCCATATTGATATCCCGAATCAATATCCCCTAAAATTCCACAATGGATTAAACCATACGTTCCATATCCATAACTGGATAGCGGTGTATTTCCATACTTTAAGGAAAGATTCACCATTTTAAACGTAACTAGGGGATACAAATTGGGGCGAACAGCAAAAGCAGCCGGACTAATAGCCAGCAAGATTCGCATGGCTAGTAACTTTTCCGGATCGGTCATTTCTGGCCCGGAAACCAAGTCCTCTGTCCGGCGGGTTCCCTGTTGCAGCTTTGTGTAAAATAAAGCAGTTAACACCTGAAGTTTATTAGGGCTTTCTGGGAGATAAATTCCCAATAACTGCAAAGCTTTTAAGCCAACATCTAAAGCTTGTTGCGGTTGATTTTGGCAAAAATGGAAGATACTTTCGAGTTCGTAAACCTTGACCTTTTCAATCGGATTTTGAGCATTTGATAAAATAGTTTCTGAAAGTTGAGCAGCTTGTTGAAATTGCGTGTTCGTATAGGCAATTTCTAAGGCTTCTAAGTGTAAGTTGATGCTCAGATCGTAATCAGTCTCCCAAGCGGTTTCAGGCAGCAGTTGCAAACCCAGCGTGATGTATCGATAAGCGGCATCATAGGCTGTTGCAAGCTTGGCTTTTTTCCCGGCTTTGAGATTTAATCGAGCCAGTTCTACCCGTTCGGTCATATCTTGGATCAGTTCTATCCCTGTATTGAACTGGTTGGCGAGGGTAAAAATATTATCTTCTAGTTGCTCATCTGGCGTATTTTTGAGCAAAAGTTGACCAATTTTCAGGTGCGTGTACTGTTTCTGAGAATCGGGAATCAAAGAATAGGCGGCTTGCTGCACGCGATCGTGAAGAAAGCGGTAGGAAACGGTTGATAACTGTCGTTGATGCGTCGAGGTTTCTTTGGGGATAGAATCTGAATGTTCGCCAATCCATTGTTCGAGTTGTTCGCGCGTTTCTCGATCCTCAGATGTGTTTAATCCCATTGGGATATGGTAGGTTTCGCTGAGGGGAACAATCAAACCTGCCTGAAGTGCAGGCCACAAATCGGCAGAGGTATCGGCTTTAGGGCGATCGCTCACAATCGATAACACATCTAGGCTAAACTGGTTGCCAATGCAAGCTGCTAGTTGGAGCGCATTTTGCACGTTTTCTGGTAGTCTTTGCAGAATCCTCACCATCAGTTCCACCACATCGCAGCGGGTAATCTCAACCGATTGGATGTATTGGAGATTCCAGTTCCATTCGCCTTGGATAAAATCAAACGTGAGGAGTTTTTCCTCATAGAGGGCTTGCAAAAGCTGCGTTAAAAAGAACGGGTTTCCTTCGGTTTTATGAAACAATAGATCGCTTAACGGCTTCAGCTTCTCAATAGATGTCTGTTCTCCATTCGATAGCGTATCATTGACAAGCTGGCTAACATGATTCCGGCTGAGGGGTTGGAGAACAATATTTTTGATCTGCGTGCCACTCTCTTGAATCTTCTCTAGCGTTTGCACTAGGGAGTGGGCTGCGTTCACTTCATTATCGCGATATGCCCCAATAATCAGCAAACACTGACTTTCAGGATCGTTAATCAACATCTGAAGCAGTTTCAGCGACGCTGTATCCGCCCATTGCAAATCGTCCAGAAAGAGAACTAAGGGATGCTCTGGTTGGGTAAAGGCGTGAATAAATTCTTTGAACACCCGGTTAAACCGATTTTGGGCTTCAGTCGCACTCACCTCTGGTAAAGCCGGCTGACAGCCAATAATCAATTCAATTTCTGGAATCACCTCTACAATGATTTGACCATTTGCGCCGAGGTTGGCTAAGATTTTCTCTTGCCAAATTGCTATTTGTTCTGGTGTTTCAGTTAAAATTTGCCGAACTAATGATTGAAAGGCTTGCGTTAAAGCTGCATAGGGAATATTGCGCTTGAGTTGATCGAACTTACCGGAGACAAAATAACCGCGTGCTGCAACAACGGGTTTATGAATTTCATTAATGGTGCTGGTTTTACCCACCCCCGAATAACCGCTCACGAGTACGAGTTCGGTGCAACCACCGCTTGCTTTCTCGAAAGATTGCAGGAGAACGGCAACCTCTTGGGTTCTTCCGTAGAGCTTTTGAGGAATGAGAAATTGGCTGGAATAGTCGAGTTTTCCTGGCGTGAAGTGTTCGATTTGATGGGTAGTTTGCCATTGGGATTGACAAATTTCTAAATCTGCTTTTAATCCCAATGCACTTTGATATCGATCTTCAGCATTTTTTGCCAAGAGTTTCATGACAATGGCTGAAACTGCGGTGGGAATAGAGGCGTTAACCTGATGCGGTGGAATTGGGGTAACGGCAATATGGCAGTGAATTAATTCTAAAGGATCGTAGGATTGAAACGGGAGTTGCCCGGTTAGCATTTCATAGAAAGTTACGCCCAGAGAATAGAAGTCGCTGCGATAGTCAATAGAACGATTCATTCGTCCTGTCGCTTCGGGTGATATATAGGCAGGCGTTCCTTCTAGGAAACTTCTACCTTCCAGTTGAGGGGTTTCTCTGAGTAGGCGAGTGGCCAGACTAAAGTCTGTGATTTTAACCTGCTGAGTCTCTGGGTTGATAATAATATTGGAAGGTTTAATGTCTTTGTGAATAATTTGCTGCTCGTGCAATTCACCCAAGGCTTGGGCGAGGGCGATCGCAATTGATAAAAACTCTCCAATAGAGATAGAATACTGTTTGGAAAAGAGCTTAAAGGAAGTTCCGCCCAAGTCTTCTAGAATTAGGGCAAAGCTGTTTTTATATTTTTCTAAACTATAGGTTTGAACAACCCCTGAGAGTTGGAGAGGCTTGGCGAGTAGATATTCGTGCCTTAACCGAGTCACTTCTTCTAAGGTTGGATATTCAGACTTGAGGGTTTTGATAATTACTGGCTTTTGGTCGGCCAGCCTAATACCTCGATAAATAAGAGTTCGTTCGTTATTTTGAAGCTCTGCGGTAATTTGATAACCAGGAAGTATTTTCATAACTGGGGATGGAGTTATTAAGAGAAAAAATAAATTTCTATACCAAGCCTTGAGCCTTCTGTCTAACATACAGGAAGTGACTGGCTCAAGACATGAGAGGTTTTACAGAATATCAAAAAGGTGAGGGGTTGAATATCGTTATTTATACGGAGAAAGGCGTCTAGCGTCTCTCCTAATTGGGTAGACCTGTGGCGGCAAAGTATTGAGTATAGGCTGTTGTCAGCTTACCAGCTAAGGAGGAAGGTTGCCTCAGAAATACTACGTATATAGCAATTTTGCCTGAAGTGTAAATATTCTTTCTTCCGTGTTAAGGGATAGGAAGTTTTTGAGGAGAATTTAGCAGAGGGAGAGATGAAGAAAATCGGGCGATCGCAGTTCTCAATGAGTCGCGAACTTTCCCCCATCCCCAGGAGAAAACGTTAGAAAATATTAATGTTTTTTAGGGTCATTTTGACAAGAGTCGAGGCGAGTCAATAAAGCAGCCCATTCAAAGCCAAACCAGCCTAAACTGGTATCTGTAATCAGGGCACCTAGGGGAAGATGACCGAGGGGTGCTTGGGGGGAAAAGTTCAGATCGGCGTAGTTTTTCCAGTTTTGATTGACTTTCCACTGAAGGCGATCGCCAAAACGATCGTAATTTTGCCCCACTGCATCATAAATCTGTTTTTGGACGCTAAACCCAAACCGACCTTGACTGTAATAAACCCACAACCGATCGATCGTCCACAAGGTTTTACAAGGAAACTGAGCTATTCGATCGGTACTCAGTTTAGAGGCTTGGGGTTGGTCGCAGGCTTGCAACATTAAAGCCTTTGTTTCGAGATCCGCTTGCTGCCAAAGTCCAGCCGCGAGTAAGTCTCGCAATTGATGATAATTGACGGGAAGTTGGGCGTCAAAGCTTTCAGTTTTGGGGGGTGGTTCTTCGACGGGAACAATGGGTTCTGGTGACTGGGAGGGGGGAGTTGTATTCAATTGCGCGATCGCCGTTTGGATATTCTCCCGCGCCTGTTGAATTTGTTGTTCAAGCTCGGCATAATGTCCTTCCAACTGACTCAAGCGTTGCGTAAAGTTTTCCACCGTTGCTTGCACCCCGTGTATCTGGTGAATAGAGGGTTGCAACGCTTCAACCTGCTGCTGGGTAGACAAAATCGCTTCTTCTGCTAGGGTTTCATACTGGGTTAATTGTTCCTGAGTCGATAAAATAGCGGCTTCCGTATGGTTTTCATATTGCACTAATTGTTGCGCGAGGGCGAAAAGCTGTTCTTTGAGGCGCTGATATTCAGGAGAGGCGAGTTGCTGTTGCAGGGTTTGAGTCGTTTGGGTAAGGGTTGCAAGTTGTTCGCCTTGGCTGCGTTGCATTTCTTGAAGCGATCGCACCTGTTGAACCAGCGTCTCATCGGGTTGAGTTCGAGCTTCGTATTGCTGGGTTAGGGTTAAAAGTTGCTCTTGGAGAGTTTGATAGCGGTTAAGTTGGATGTTTTGACTTTCTTGAAGCGATCGCACCTGTTGAGCCAGCGCATCATCGGGTTGAGTTCGAGCTTCGTATTGCTGGGTTAAGGTCGAAAGTTGCTCTTGGAGAGTTTGATAGCGGTTGAGTTGGGTGTTTTGACTCTCTTGAAGCGATCGCACCTGTTGAACCAGCGTCTCATCGGGTTGAGTTCGAGCTTCGTATTGCTGAGTTAGGGTCGAAAGTTGCTCTTGGAGAGTCTGATAGCGGTTGAGTTGTTCGTTTTGACTATCTTGGAGCGATCGCACCTGTTGAGCCAGCGTCTCATCGGGTTGAGTTCGAGCTTCGTATTGCTGGGTTAAGGTCGAAAGTTGCTCTTGGAGAGTTTGATAGCGGTTGAGTTGGGTGTTTTGACTCTCTTGAAGCGATCGCACCTGTTGAGCCAGCGCATCATCGGGTTGAGTTCGAGCTTCGTATTGCTGGGTTAGGGTTAAAACCTGTTCTTGGAGAGCTTGATAGCGGTTGAGTTGGGTGTTTTGACTTTCTTGAAGCGATCGCCAGGGTTCTCGATCGAGATCGGTGGGTTGCTCGCGATCGCGATTAATCCGATTTAAGATTAAAGCTGCAACAATCGGAATGCTTGTATAGAAAAAAGGTTGCGCGATCGCGGCTAAGAGTAGGGCGATCGCCAAACAGAACCATTCCAAAATCTCTAACCAATGTTGTTGGCGCATACACTTGCTTTTCCAAACATCGTCTAGATATCAGCATCCTGGGGAACAGTTCCCCCACATTCAACTAAGCGAAATTCGATGCACCAAAATCTGGGGGGATATCCTGCCAGCGGCCCGGTCCAATAGCCCGCAAAGCCTCTTTTAAGTCTACATCGCCTGTATAAAGAGCCTTACCCACAATTGCCCCCGTTACCCCCACAGATTCTAAGGCTAACAAACTCAGCAGATCGGTGACAGAACTGACACCACCCGAAGCAATGACAGGAATGGAAATAGCCTCAGCTAATTCGCGCAAAGCATCCAAGTTTGGCCCGCTTAACGTCCCATCCCGTTGAATATCCGTATAGATAATTTCTGCTGCCCCCATTTGGGCCATCTGTTGGGCTAAAGTCGTGGCTAAAACCTCCGAAGTTTCCAACCATCCCCGCGTCGCCACCTTGCCCTTACGCGCATCAATCCCCACGATAATTTGTCCGGGAAACTCTTGAGCCAGTTCTTGGACAATTTTGGGGTTTTCTACCGCCACCGTGCCTAGAATCGCGTATTGGATGCCTGTAGAGAGCAAATTGGCAACGGATGCATAGTCGCGCAAGCCACCCCCCACTTCAATCGCCACGGGTTCGCTACTGCTGGTGTTAACTGTATTGGCGATCGCCTCTATCGTCTTCAGATTAACCGGATGACCCGCCTTCGCGCCATCTAAATCCACCAAATGCAACCGTCTTGCACCTTGTTCAACCCATTGTTGCGCCACCGCCACCGGATCGGCATCATACACCTGGCTTTGCGCGTAGTCCCCCTGATACAGGCGCACGCATTGACCATCAAGTAAATCAATTGCTGGAATAACGTCCATGACACTATCTAGTTTTGGGGTATCCTCAAACAACCATTATTAAGCGTGTGGGGCAAGTGATGCTGCTTTAGACAAAATTTCCCCAGGCTTTACCTCATCCCCCTGAGTAACATAGAGAGAAAAGCATCCCAACATTCATCATGCTTTCAGTCCCTTCTGAGGTCGGATCTTCTCCTTTAGTGTTGCACTTCCAACCGATCGTTAACTTAACAGACGATCAGTTTTTTGAATTCTGCCAACTCAACCGCAACTTACGCATCGAACTTACTGCAACTGGAGAAATTCTGATTATGCCCCCGACTGGCTCGGAAACAGGCGAACGCAACTTTAATTTAATCGGTCAGTTATGGGCTTGGGTGAATCAAGATAATACGGGGATAGGTTTTGACTCCAGCACGGGTTTTCAGCTTCCCAATGGTGCTAAAGTTTCTCCAGATGCCGCCTGGGTTCAGTTGGAACGCTGGAATGCTCTTACCTCCGAGCAACAGCAGAAGTTTGCGCCCCTGTGTCCTGATTTTATCGTCGAATTGCGATCGCCCTCAGATAACCTGGAACCCCTCAAAGCCAAAATGCAGGAATATCTCGATAATGGGATGCGTTTGGGATGGTTAATCGATCGCAAAAATCGCCAAGTTTATCTGTATCGTTTGGGTAGGGCTGTGGAGTGTTTAGATAACCCGGCGACTCTCAGCGGCGAGGAGGTGTTATCGGGGTTTACCTTAGATTTGAGTAAGATTTGGTGAAGCGCGATCGCGGTTTAGTCTTGAAATTGAACATCAAAGACGCTTCTATTATCTGGATAAAATTGATGCAATTTGAAACCATTACTCTACAAGTTCCTGAACTTCTCCATCGTCGCTTGTTGAATACAGCACGGGCGACTAATCGGAGTTTGGAAGAAGTGATACTACATTCTCTTACGGTGGGAAGTCCGCCCAATTGGGAAGACATTCCTGATGAGTTTAAAGGAGATTTAGCGGCTCTAGATAAGTTAGACGATCGAGCCTTGTGGCAGATTGCTAAATCACAGAAAACCGTTGAGGAGATGGAGCGCTACAGTCAGTTATTAGAACAAAATCGAAACCATACTATAACTGAAGCAGAACAAATCGAATTAAGCAACCTGAGAACGGAAGCTGACCGCTTTATGTTACTTAAATCTCAAGCAGCAGCCCTGCTACGTTGGCGGGGACATTCAACCCTTGCAAGTCCATTCTGATTGTGTCTATTTATATTTCTAAGCAATTACGCGAACAAATTAGGGCATCCGATCGGCAACGCTGCTGTTACTGTCTAACGAGTGAGGTAAATAGCGGCATTCCCATGACTTTTGACCACATTCTACCCGTGTCTAAAGGAGGTGAAACAAATTTTGAGAATCTTTGCTTGGCGTGCCGTTCTTGTAATGAATTTAAATCAGATACGACTGAAGTTCAAGATCCTGTTACTGATGAAATTGTACCGTTATACAATCCTCGTACTCAGAGATGGATAGAACATTTTTACTGGAGTGAAGATGCAACCAAGATTGAAGAACAAACCGCTATTGCACGGGTGACAATTATTGCTTTACGCATGAATAATGCAGTCATTAGGGCTGCTCGCTTAAGATGGGCAATAGCCCTTTGGCATCCTCCAAGCGATATGCTCTAGAGTTCCCTGGCTAGAAATCTCGCACCTAACTAATGATAGTTGGGCATCTGGGCCCCTCAAAACCAAAATGCAGGAATATCTCGATAATGGGATGCGTTTGGGATGGTTAATCGATCGTAAAAATCGCCAAGTTTATCTGTATCGTTTGGGTAGGGCTGTGGAATTCTTAGATAACCCGGCTACTCTCAGCGGCGAGGAGGTGTTACCGGGGTTTACCTTAGATTTGAGTAAGATTTGGTAAGTTTATCCACTTTCGATCCTGGTTTACTGGCCAGTAGCGAAGCCTGCATTTACCAAAACGTAGGCGAACTTCGCGAAACCCGCGACAAGCAAAAACACCCCCCAGAGAACCTCCCCAAACCCTAAACAACCCCTTGTGAAAACCGATAGCATCTTCTACCGCATCTTTCAGCAATATCCCCGCAGCTTCTTTGAACTCCTCCAACGCCCTCCCAACGAAGCGAACCTCTATCAATTCACTTCCGTAGAAGTCAAGCAACTCGCTTTTCGTCTCGATGGCTTATTTCTTCCCACCACAGAGGAACCCAACCAACCCTTCTATCTCGTGGAAGTCCAATTTCAACCCGATGAGGCTTTCTACTACCGCATCTTCGCCGAACTGTTTCTTTATCTACGCCAATATCAACCCTCTCAACCCTGGCAATTTGTCGTCCTCTATCCTAACCGCAGCATTGAACGAGAACACCCCCACCAATTCCGCGAACTCATCGACTCTAACCGCGTCACCCGCATCTACCTTAACGAATTAGAAGAGACTGAAGGCGCATTAGGCTTGAATATCATTAAACTAATAGTAAAGCCCGAAACGGAGGCAATCGAAACTGCAAAACGCCTCATTGCTCAGGCTCAACAAGAACTCCCTGCCGCATCCCTGCAACAGGATATCGTTGATTTAATCGAAACCATCGTTATCTATAAATTACCCCAAGCTAGCCGAGAGGAGATTGCTACGATGTTAGGACTCACGGATTTAAAACAAACCCGTTTCTATCAAGAAGCTTTTGCTGAAGGTCGAGAAGAAGGAATTGAGCAAGGCGTTGAACAAGCACAAAGAGATTTTGTCCAACGTCTCGCTAGCCGAGGAAACAGTTTGGAAGAAATTGCCGAACTGGTTGAGTTACCTTTGGATGTGGTTCAGCAAATATTACAATCTTCAGATCGGTCTCAGACCTAAGTTTCCTCTCTATGAGCGATCGCCTACAACAGAGTCACCCTAAATCCAATCCGTAAAGACGCCCCTACAGAACGTCTTTACAGGGCAAATTAACGCTTAAGCTCTGGCAATGCCATCGGCTCTGGCGGCTTGTTGGACGGCGGCGGCGACGGCGACAGAGACGCGCGGATCGAAGACAGAGGGGATGATGTGTTCGCGGTGAAGTTCGTGGGGAGCCACTAAAGAGGCGATCGCGCTAGCGGCTTCAAGATACATTTTAGAGGTGATATCCGAGGCCCGACAATCGAGCGCCCCACGGAACACACCGGGGAAGGCTAACACATTATTAATCTGGTTGGGATAGTCGCTGCGACCTGTTGCCATGACTGCCACATCATCTTTAACTAATTCGGGTTGAATTTCCGGGATGGGGTTCGCCATTGCCATCACGATCGGATCGGCTGCCATTGAACGAATCATATCCGGCGTTACCACTCCCGGAACGCTTACCCCAATAAAGACATCTGCACCGGCTAGCGCATCGGCGAGAGTGCCACTCGCTTCGACTGCAAATTCTAGTTTTTCCGCAGTCAAATCCAAGCGTTGCGTCGAGATAATTCCCCGACTGTCGCACAACCAAATCGTATTCGCCCCGGCCTTGCGTAACAGACGGGCGATCGCCACCCCAGCGGCCCCCGCCCCGTTGATCGCAATTCGCACCCCTTCTAGGGGCTTTTTCACCAGTTTCAGGGCATTATAGAGCGCGGCTTGGGTAACAATTGCCGTCCCGTGCTGATCGTCGTGAAAGACTGGAATATCTAACTCTTGGCGCAGGCGGCGTTCAATTTCAAAACAACGCGGCGCGCTGATATCTTCGAGGTTCACCCCACCAAAAACCGGGGCAATATTTTTCACGGTTTGAATAATTTCTTCCGTGTCTTGCGTCGCCAAACAAATGGGGAAGGCATCCAAACCCGCAAACGCCTTAAACAGCATCGCCTTCCCTTCCATCACGGGTAAGGCACCGCCAGGACCTAAATTTCCCAACCCTAAAACCGCACTACCATCGGTGACAATGGCCACCGTATTCTGCTTAATCGTGAGATTATAAATTTCTTCGGGTTCATCGGCGATCGCCTTCGAGACTCGTCCCACCCCCGGCGTATAGGCCATTGCGAGATCCGCTTGATTTCTAATTTCAATGCGGCTTTCGACGCTAATTTTGCCCCGACGGTGCAGATTAAAGGTCTGATCGTAAACCTCCAAAACCTTAATATCTGGAAGTGCCTTCACAGCTTGGACAATTTTCTCGTTATGCTCGGTACTCGCCGCATCTACTGTAATTTCTCGGATCGTAATCCGGTGGGTGCGTTCTACCAAATTAATTTCGCCCAAATTTCCACCCACAGACGCGATCGCCTGGGTAACGGTGGCTAAAGTTCCCGCCCGGTTCGGTAACTCTAAACGAATCTTCAGGCTATAGCTAGAATTAGGGGTGAGGTCAGTCATGGGTTCGTAATCTTGTGCTTATAGAAATCGTTAAGACAGAACGCAGCGTGCAACCGACCAAAACCGCGAGACAGTAAGCCAGAACCTCCGGAGAAGTCAACCGATCGACCCTCAGAATAGCCCGGATAACCATCCCGCTGATTTTGTCCGCACAACTTTAAAGTGCATCTATCCAACGAGAGAATTTTCATTCTATCTGCCGAATGTCAATTCTTTCTTAGCGTAGGGGAACAATAATCCTAGAATTGTACTGATTGGCACCAATACGTGCGAGAGCGATCGCCATGCCTAGCGTCTATACCACCGTAGAAATCAGCGCCCCGAAAACTCAGGTATGGCAAGCTTTGATCGCCAAGCAACAGTGGGTGCGTTGGAATACCTACCTCTACGACCTCGATCCGCACAAGCCCTTAAAAGTCGGTCAACAGGTCCTCTTATCCATTCGTCGCTTACCTGGAGAAGAAGAAATCGCCTTTCAACCCACCATCACCCTGCTACAACCCCAAACTTGCTTGCAGTGGGTTTCAGGATTTTTAGGGTTTCGCAACGAAAGCACCTTTTCCTTGCAAGAAATTGGCTTTCGCCGCACCCAGTACACCCACCAAGAACGCTATTCTGGCTGGTTCAGTGGTTGGTTGTTTCCGCTGTTGCGTCATGACGAACAAAAAGGCATCCAGCGGATGGCCCTAGAGTTAAAGCACTATCTCGAACAACAGTATAGTTTGAAAACAGATTTAGTGCGTTAGTAATCCGATCCGCTACGATCGATTTCATCGAGTTACCTATCGTATCTCTCTCCTCTAAACTCACCCATCCATGTCATCACAGCCTTTGTCAAACGCCGACATTGCTTGGCATACGCTCGATCTTGCTAAAACTGTCGATCTCCTCAGTAGCGATGCAGAAACCGGCTTAACCGAATCGCAAGTTGCCGAACGCCGACAGCAGTACGGTTTGAACGAACTTGAAGAAGCAAAAGGTCGCAGTTCTTGGGAAATTTTGCTCGATCAGTTTACCAATATCATGCTTTTGATGCTGATCGCCGTCGCGATTATTTCCGGCATTCTCGATGCGATCGAACTGCGGGCGGGAGACGCCGCCGCCAATGAAATCCCATTTAAAGACACAATCGCTATCTTAGCCATTGTCGTCCTTAACGGCAGTTTAGGCTACCTGCAAGAAAGCCGTGCCGAGAAAGCGCTTGCTGCCTTAAAAAAACTCTCCTCGCCACGGGTAAGAGTTCTGCGCGATCGCAAATTTAGCGAAATTGATGGCAAAGATCTAGTTCCCGGCGATATTATGCTTCTCGAAGCCGGAGTCCAAGTCGCAGCAGATGGGCGCTTATTAGACGCCGCCAACCTGCAAGTGCGAGAATCTGCCCTGACAGGAGAAGCCCATAGCGTCAGCAAGAATGCCAATCTTGTTGTAGAAGAGCATACCCCTTTAGGCGATCGCGCCAACCTAATCTTCCAAGGAACCGAAGTCACCAACGGACGCGCAACTGCCCTTGTCACCAACACCGGAATGCAAACCGAACTCGGTAAAATTGCCGGAATGTTGCAGTCAGTAGAAAGCGAACCCACTCCCCTACAACAGCGCATGAGCCAATTAGGGAACGTTTTGGTTAGCGGTTCTCTCGTTTTAGTGGTTTTAGTCGTTATTGGCGGTTTAATTCGCGTGGGGGGCTTTAACTGGGTGGTTTTGCGCCAGTTAGTTGAAGTTTCCCTAAGTATGGCTGTTGCTGTTGTTCCCGAAGGCTTACCCGCCGTCGTGACTGTCACCCTCGCCTTGGGAACCCGGCGGATGGTGCGCCGCCATGCCTTAATTCGCAAACTCCCCGCCGTGGAAACCTTGGGTAGCGTTACCACGATTTGCTCTGACAAAACGGGTACCCTGACTCAAAATAAAATGGTGGTGCAGCGCGTGGATTTAGTCGAGCATCACTTTACCGTTAGCGGCGAAGGCTACATTCCCCAAGGAGACTTTCAACTCCAGGGAAAAACCATCAACCCCCAAGACTATCCCGACTTGCAAAAATTGGCGATCGCCTGCGCGTTGTGCAATGATTCGGTATTGCAACACGATAAGGATGGCTGGTCAATTTTAGGCGATCCCACCGAAGGCGCATTAGTGGTGCTAGCTGGAAAAGCAGGCGTTGACAAGGAACCCCTCAGCCGCCAAATGCCCCGCAAAGGCGAGTTTCCTTTCTCCTCAGAACGCAAGCGGATGAGTACCATTGTGTCCGGCGAGGCAGGGTTTGAAATGTTTACTAAAGGTTCGCCAGAACTGATTTTAGAATGCTGTCAGACCTATCAAGCTGGCGAAACTCTAGCAGAACTTACCCCAGAAATCCGCACTGCGATTTTACAACGCAATAACGATTTGGCGGCCGAAGGATTGCGCGTGTTAGGGGTGGCAGTTAAACCTTTAAACGACATTCCCCCCCTAGAAGCTGAAGAAACCACCGAACGCGAGTTAACCTGGTTGGGGTTAGTGGGGATGCTAGATGCCCCCCGTCAGGAAGTCCGCGACGCCGTGAAGCGTTGCAAAGAAGCCGGAATTCGCCCGATTATGATTACAGGCGATCATCAACTGACGGCAAGGGCGATCGCCTCTTATTTAGGCATAGCACAAGAAGGCGATCGCATCCTCACCGGGCAAGAACTCCAACAACTGAGTACCGAAGAACTCGAACAGCATATTGGAGAAGTCAGTATCTATGCTCGCGTTTCCCCCGAACACAAACTGCGGATCGTCCAAGCATTGCAACATCGCGGTAAATTTGTAGCCATGACTGGCGATGGCGTTAACGATGCTCCTGCCCTCAAACAAGCCGATATTGGAATTGCAATGGGCATTACCGGAACCGATGTGAGCAAAGAAGCGAGCGATATGGTCTTGCTAGACGATAACTTTGCCACCATTGTCGCCGCAACTGAAGAAGGGCGCGTCGTTTATACCAATATTCGCCGCTTCATTAAATACATTCTGGGTTCCAATATCGGTGAAGTGTTAGTCATTGCTGCTGCCCCAATTATGGGTCTTTCTCAAGTTCCCCTAACGCCTTTACAAATTCTTTGGATGAACCTTGTCACCGATGGTTTACCCGCTTTGGCGCTAGCTGTGGAACCTGCCGAACCCAATGTCATGAAGCGTCCTCCCTACGACCCCCGCGAGAGCATTTTCTCTAGGGGGTTAGGTTCATATATGGTTCGTTTTGGAGTGATCTTTGCGGCAGTTACAATTGTCATGATGGGAATTGCCTACAATTATTTTCCCCACTGGCAAACGATGGTCTTTACCACCCTCTGCATTGCTCAGATGGGACATGCGCTAGCCATTCGTTCTAATTCCCAACTGACGATTGAACTCAATCCCTTTTCTAACCCTTATTTGCTGATTGCGGTAACTGCCACCACTGCCTTGCAGTTAATGTTAGTCTATGTTCCGCCTCTGCAAGCGTTCTTTGGGACAAACCCGCTGACAGGAACTGAATTAGCGATTTGCTTAGGGTTCAGTGCGTTGATGTTTGTGTGGGTAGAACTCGAAAAACTGTTTATGCGGATTTTTAGCGCCCGACATTCCGTGGCATTACCGCTAGACTAACCGCGTCTGGGGGCTAAAATTAAGATTCGATTAGCCCCCAGATGGGTGTCATGTATTTAAAGTCTTTGCATTTAAGACAGTTTCGCAACTATATCGATCAAGCGGTGAGCTTTCACGCGCCGAAGGTGATTTTGGTGGGTGACAATGCTCAGGGTAAGTCGAATTTGCTAGAAGCAGTGGAATTGCTCTCGACGCTGAAGTCGCATCGAGCCTTGCGCGATCGCGAATTAATCTGGCATCCTGACTATCAAACCGGAACAGCTTTACCTCCCGATAGTCCCCAACCTGCCACTTCCGGACAAATTGCAGCCACCTTAGAACGCCAAGCTGGAACGGTGGATTTAAAGCTATTATTCCGCACCAACGGTCATCGCGCTTTTGCGTTGAATGGCGAAAATTTACGCAAGCGCTTAGACTTTCTGGGGACGCTGAATGTGGTGCAATTTTCCAGCTTAGATTTAGAGTTGGTGCGCGGTAGCCCTGAAAGGCGTAGAGTTTGGCTCGATACGCTTTTAACTCAGCTAGAACCGATTTACGATCATCTCCTGCGACAATATCACCAGGTTTTGCGCCAGCGCAATCACCTATTGAAACAACTGCAAGAAAGTTCTCAAGCCAGCTTGCAATCAGAACTGGCTTTATGGGATGCTCAGTTAGTGACCCTCGGAGCGCGTTTGATTCGCCGTCGGGCTAGAGCAATTGAACGGATTGCCCCCATTGCCCAAGCTTGGCATCGCGCGATTAGTGGGGCGAGGGAAATTTTGGACGTGCGTTATACCCCAAACGTCCGCTGGGACGGAGACTCGCACGCCGAACCCGAACAGATCCATCAAGCCTTTTTTGAGAAGATACAGCAAAGAGCAATCGCAGAACTTGCCCAAGGGACTTCTCTAGTCGGGCCCCATCGCGATGAAGTTGAGTTTACGATTAACGAGACGCCAGCCCGTCAATACGGTTCTCAGGGGCAACAGCGCACCCTGGTTTTAGCCCTCAAATTAGCAGAATTAAAGCTCATTTCCGAAGTCGTCGGCGAGTCTCCGGTATTGTTACTTGATGATGTTTTAGCCGAATTAGATTTAACGCGCCAGAATCAATTGCTTGATGCGATCGCCGATCGTTTCCAAACCCTGATTACAACCACGCACCTTAATGCCTTCGATGCCCAATGGTTGCAGGCTTCCCAAATTTTATCCGTTCGTTCCGGACAAATTGTACCCGCAGCTTAGAGCGATCGCCCACAACTGGCTACAAAATTAGGGTGACACTCTGTAATTTTTGTGACTATGCTGGAGGGCGATCGCTATGACGATCGCTTGCCTTTAATTCAGACTTCCCCGTCGAATATGTGTAGTCTCCTTTTTTGGGGGTGCTCGCAACGTGCCGCTTTGATTTTATTAACGTCCAGCACCCTTTTAGGAGTCATGCTGGGTAATAGTCAAGGTGCAACCGCGCAGACATCCATTCCTCCAACACGTTTAGAAGATGTTCCACCACCTCCTTTACCCTCTGACTTTCTCCCGCCTCCTGTAGAAAGCCCGCCCTTACTTCCACCACCCACCCTTCCCGATACCCCCACCCTAGGCGATCCGAGTGCTAGATTTTTAGTCGAACAGATCGAAGTGGTGGGGAGTACCGTCTTCTCAGCCGAACAGTTTGCCGAAATTACAGCCCCCTTCATCGGGCGAGAACTCTCCTTTGCTGAATTGTTGCAAATCCGAGATGCGATCGCCCAGCTTTACATCGAGAATGGCTACATCACCACGGGTGCAATTATTCCGCCCCAAGTGGTGGAAGGGGGAACCGTTACCATTCAGGTGGTTGAAGGTCGTCTCGAAGAGATTAATATTGTTGGCAATCGACGCTTGCGTCCCCACTATATCCGCGATCGCATTCGCCTCGGTGCCCAAACCCCGCTGAATGTTCCCCGCCTGTTAGAAGCGCTGCAACTTCTACGCCTCGATCCGCGCCTGCAAAACCTCTCGGCGGAATTGCAATCTGGCGTTCGTCCGGGAACCAACATCTTGCAAGTGGAAGTGGATGAAGCCGATACCTTTAGGCTAACGGGATATCTCGATAATGGGCGATCGCCCAGCGTCGGCAGTTTCCGCCGAGGGGTAGAATTACAAGAACTGAATCTTCTCGGATTTGGCGATACCCTGAGTTTGGGATATGCCAACACCAATGGCAGCAATACCCTGGACTTCAATTACACCCTACCCGTCAACGCGCGTAACGGCAGCATTTGGTTAGGCTTTAGCCAAGGGTGGAACCGAGTGATTGAAGAACCCTTCAGCGTTTTAGATATTCAATCTAACACCCGTTCTTACGAAATCGGCTATCGCCAGCCCATCGTCCAAAAACCTACCGAAGAATTAGCCCTAGGTCTATTATTTTCCCGGCAGTTCAGTCAAACTGAGTTAGGGATTGATAATATTGGCCCCTTTCCCCTATCGCCCGGTGCCGATGAGCGAGGGAGAACCAAAATCTCCGCCTTTCGCTTCTTTCAAGAGTACGTGCAACGCAGCAACGAACAAGTGTTTGCATTGCGATCGCAGTTTAACCTCGGCGTCGGTTTGTTTGATGCGACAGTTAACCAAGATGCACCCGATAGCCGCTTTTTTGCATGGCGGGGACAAGCCCAATGGGTGCGACAATTTTCCCCAGATAGCCTGTTCTTAGTTCGGGGAGATTTGCAGCTATCCGCAAACTCTCTAGTCCCTCTAGAGCAATTTGGCTTAGGCGGACAACTGAACGTGCGAGGCTATCGTCAAGACGCCTTGCTGACAGATAATGGCGTGCTACTCTCGGCAGAATACCGCATCCCCGTTGTTCGCGTGCCGCGCGTGGGGGGCGTGTTACAAGTGGTTCCCTTCTTTGATTTAGGAAAAGGCTGGAATCAAACCGGGGATAACCCCTCACCCAGCCTGCTAGCAGGTACGGGGGTGGGTTTATTGTGGCGACAGGGGGATAACCTCTCGGTTCGCTTAGACTGGGGGCTTCCCCTGACTTCCATAGATTCAGAAAAGCGATCGCTCCAAGAAAACGGCTTTTACTTTTCAGTACGCTACTCGCCTTTTTAAGTCAAGCGATAAGGGTTGGGTTCTATGCCTTAACCTGACTATTATTAAGGTTTTCAGGGGGAAAGCGATCGCTCTCTCCCTGTTTACCCGATGATTCTCAACTTCAAATCCTGCAAGCGACTCGCTAGAATCTCACTTTTGTTCCCTAAGCTAGTTCCTTAAGTTCACCCTACACCGCCAAGGTTGCCATGAGAACAAGTGTCCAGCTTGCTCAATTCGCTCAGAGGATACTTCCTTTAGGCGTACTGTTATTGACCAGTCGTCTAGCTCAAGCCCAAATTATCCCCGATAGTAGCCTGAATACGACAGTCATCCCAAACGGCGATCGCTTTACCATCCTCAACGGGACATCTGCTGGAAATAATCTCTTCCATAGTTTCCAGCAATTTTCTGTCCCATCCGGAGGAACTGCCACCTTTGATTTAATCAATACCCCCAATATCTCCACAATCTTCAGCCGAGTCACGGGGGGAAGCCTTTCTCAGATTGATGGCTTAATTGAAACCCGCAACCACACCCAACCCGTTAGCCTATTTTTACTCAATCCGAGCGGTATCCTGTTTGGCCCCAATGCTAGCGTGAACCTCAGCGGCTCGTTTGTGGCGACGACAGCCGAGGGCGTCACCTTTGCCGATGGGGTGCAATGGGATGCCACCGCAGCCACCACCTCCCCCCTATTAACCATTAGCGTTCCGGTTGGGCTGCAATTGGGAGCCAATCCAGGCAACATTCAAGTCACGGGAACCCCCGCCGATAACTTCCGCTTTCGCCCTGCCCAAATCTTTGCAGCCGACGCCGTTGTCCTAGCGGGAAACGAAATTAATTTTGAGAATGCTAGCCTATCTGTCCCTGACGGACGCGTGCAGTTATGGGCGTTGCGGAATGCAGAGGTAGGTTTAGAGAAGCGAGACGGATGGCAACTCACAACGGCTAGCACTCCGCCAGAGTGGGGATTGATTACGCTGCGGCAATCTTCCTCTCTAGATACTACCCCAGAACTTGAAACAGCTCATTCTGGGTTAAATGGCGGTGCCATTGACATTCGGGGACGAGGGTTAACCCTGCAAGACGGTTCAAGTATTGAAACCGGGACAGGTTCATTTGGGCAAGGGGAAAACATCACCATCAGAACCACTGAATTTGTTGACCTGTTAGGGGTTTCCTCCCGACAGCAATATCCTACCCCCGGACTTTATACCGGCGTTTTTGGAGAAAGTGCGATCGCTGGAGATATTATCGTAGAAACCGAGCGATTGCGGATTACAAATGGGTCTTGGATTCAGTCTGCGGTAAATGAGAGTTTCGATGCCATTCCCACAACCAACTCTAGGACGGGCGATATCATCGTGCGAGCCTCGGATGTAGAAATCCTGGGCTATAACCCGTTTGGCACCTTCTTTTTCCTTCCAAGCGCCATTACAACTTTACTCACAGTTGGTAGCGATAATATCAGCGGTCCAATCTCCATCGATGCCCAACGGGTGAGCGTGCTGGAAGGAAGTCGCATTAGCACGGGTGTTTTGAATCTGGCTCGGTTTGGTTTAATAGAATCCATTACGACGGGCGTCTCAGGGGATATCTCCATTCGAGCTAGCCAGAGCGTCGAAATTGCCGGCCGCACGCCGGATGACTTAACCAGTGCCGTCATTAGTGCCGTTCAACCCTTTGCCGAAGGACGAGCGGGCAATATTTCCATTGAAACGGGGCGGCTATCCCTCTCCGACGGGGGGGCGGTTTCTAGCGCCTTATCGGGGAGTGGCATGGCGGGTAATATTCGGATTCGCGCCACTGAGGTGGCGGTGAGCGATCCGATTATTGATAGTTTTAGCCAAACTCTTAGCGGGATTACCGTTGCCCTCAGCGAGGACGCCAAGGGACAAGGAGGGAGTATCAGCCTAGTTGCCGAACGCTTGCGGGTGTTTAATGGCGGTCAAATTATTTCTTCCACAGATGGCGAAGGGAATGCAGGGAGCATTAATCTGCGGGTGAATCGTCTTGAGGTGCAAGGGAGTTCTCAACTGCTCTCGGATGAAATTGTCCCTTCGGGTATCTCGGCTTCTTCCACCACGGCTTTTGATGCGGGTTCGGTTCGGATCTTTTCAGATACAGTTCGGGTAAGGGATGGAGCGGTTATCAGCGTCAGCAATTCAGCCACAGGAAACGCCGGAAACTTAACTCTAAACGCCCGCGAGGTGTTTCTAGACAATCAAGCCAGCCTGCAAGCCGAAGTCAATGGTGGCAGTCAAGGTAATATTCGCATCCGAGGAGCTGATGCAGTGGTGTTGCGTCGGGGTAGCAATATTACTACCAATGCTAGCGAGGATTCTACGGGCGGCAATATTGAGATTGAATCGGCTAGCGTTGTCGCAGTCAGAGAAGAAAATAGCGATATTGTTGCTAATGCTGTGCGCGGAAGTGGCGGGAATATTCAGATTGCAACCCAAAGTTTATTAGGACTGCAAAATCGCGATCGCCTTACCGACGAAAGCGATATTACCGCGAGTTCTCAATTCGGACTGAGCGGTACGGTACAAATCAATACGCTCGATGTCGATCCCAGTTCGGGCTTAGTAGCACTCCCTAGTAATGTGAACGATCCCACTCAGCAAATTGCGGTGGGGTGTGGAGAAGCTCAAGGCAGCCGCTTTGTGGCAACTGGGCGCGGTGGCGTGCCGGAAAATCCAATTCAACAAGTGAGTTACGATCGCCCTTGGCAAGATTTGCGGAATTTATCGAGCAATCAAACTTCGTCAACGGTTCAAACTCCTCAAACCACCCTATCCCCATTCGTTGAGGCGACAGGTTGGACGCGCAATGCCAAAGGTCAACCCGAACTGATTGTCCAAGAACGCATTTTGGCGGCTCGTTCGCCGAATGATTGTCGCGGGACTTCCGTTAATTTTAGATAAAGATTGTTGGTGACTTGGGAGGGCTTGCGGAAGATCGGTTGTATAACCCAATCGGCTCTCCCCCGTTTACTGTTATTCCCAACTTCGATCCCTCCAAGGGACTCGCTAGAACCTCACTTTTGTTCCCTAAGCTAGAGTCTTCAGTTCACCCTACACCGCCAAGGTTGCCATGAGAACAAGAGTCCAGCTTGCTCAATTCGCTCAGAGGATACTTTCTTTAGGCGTGCTGTTAGTGGCCAGTGATATCGCTCAAGCCCAAATTATCCCTGATGGTAGCCTGAATACAACAGTTATCCCAAACGGCGATCGCTTTACCATCCTCAACGGGACATCCGCCGGGAATAATCTCTTCCACAGTTTCCAGCAATTTTCTGTCCCCACTGGAGGGGCGGCCACCTTTGATTTAGTCAATACTCCCAATATTTCCACAATCTTCAGCCGAGTCACGGGAGGAAGCCTTTCTCAGATTGATGGCTTAATTGAAACCCGCAATAGCAACCAGCCTGTCAGCCTATTTTTACTCAATCCCAACGGTATCCTGTTTGGCCCCAATGCTCGCGTCAACCTCAGCGGCTCGTTTGTGGCGACGACAGCCGAGAGCGTTATCTTTGCCGATGGGATGAAATGGCAGACGAACCCAACAGCAGCCCCCCCATTACTAACTATTAGCGTTCCCGTCGGGCTGCAACTGGGAGCCGACACAGGCAACATTCAACTGAATGGCACCCCCGCCGATAACTTTCGCTTTCGCCCTGCCCAAATCTTTGCAGCCGACGCCGTTTCCCTAGTAGGGAATGAAATTAATTTTGACAATGCCACCCTATCTGTCCCTGATGGACGCGTGCAGTTATGGGCGCTGCGGAATGCAGAGGTGGGATTGGAGAATCGAGACGGATGGCAACTCACAACCGCTAGCCCTTCGGCAGAATGGGGATTGATTACGCTGCGGCAATCTTCCTACCTCGATACTACCCCAGAGCTGGCAACGGCTCGTTCTGGATTGAATGGCGGTGCCATTGACATTCGGGGACGAGGGTTAACCCTGCAAGAGGGTTCAAGTATTGCTACTGGGACGAGTTCATTGGGTCAAGGAGAAAACATTACCATCAGAACCACTGAATTTGTCGAGCTGTTGGGTGTTTCTAGCGAACTGCAATATCCCACCCCTGGACTTTATACCAGCGCTTCTGGAGAAAGCGCGATCGCTGGCAATATTATCGTGGAAACCGAGCGATTGCGGATTGCGAATGGCGGCTGGATTCAGTCTACAGTGAGCGTGAATTTTGACCCTGTTACGTCTGAACCAATGACAACTCGCAATTCAAGAACAGGCGATATTACCGTGCGAGCCTCGGATGTGGAACTCGTTGGACATAACCCATTTGCCGCTAACTTTTTCCGTCCGAGTGCCATTACCACATTACTAACGTCGGGTACCAATAATGTCAGCGGCACGATCTCCATCGATGCTCAACGAGTACGCTTGCAAAATGGAGGTCGCATTAGTACCAATGTTTTAGGCTTTGGCGCACCCGGTTTACCCGCATTAATTACCACGGGTATCGCCGGGGATATCTCGATTCGAGCGACTGAAAGCGTCGAGATTTCAGGACGAACCGTTGCGAACTTAGCCAGCACCGTCATCAGTTCCATTCAACGGTTTGCTGAAGGACGAGGGGGCAATATTGCCATTGAAACGGGGCGGCTGTCTATCTTCAACGGGGGTGCTGTTTCCAGCGTCCTAGTCGGAAGCGGAGCAGCGGGTAATATTCGGATTCGCGCCACTGAAGTTGCCCTCAGCGATCCTATTCTGGATAATTTTAGCCGGACGCTGAACGGGATTACCATCGCAGTCAGTGAGGGGGCGAAGGGGGAAGGGGGCAGTATCAACCTGGTTGCCGAACGCTTGCGGGTGTTTAATGGTGGTCAGATTATTTCTTCCACGGCTGGCGAAGCCAATGCAGGGAGCCTTAATCTGTGGGTCAATAATCTTGAGGTGCAGGGGAGTTCTCAACTGCTTGTGAATGGAGAGCAACGAACTTTTCCTTCCAGCATCTCGGCTTCTTCAACTACTAATTTTGATGCGGGTTCGATACGGATCTTTTCAGATACAGTTCGGGTAAGAGATGGGGCGGTTATTAGCGTCAGTAATTTAGCCACAGGGGATGCCGGGAACTTAACCCTAAATGCCCGCGAGGTGTTTCTAGACAATCAAGCCAGTCTGCAAGCCGAAGTTAATGGTGGCAGTCGGGGCAATATTCGCATTCGAGGAGCCGATGCAGTGGTGTTGCGTCGCGGGAGCCAAATTACGACTAATGCTGGAGAAGATTCTACGGGCGGCAATATTGAGATTGACTCAGCTAGCGTTGTCGCAGTCCGCTCAGAGAATAGCGATATTGTGGCCAATGCCGTGCGCGGGAGTGGGGGCAATATTGAGATTGTTACTCAAAGTTTATTAGGACTGCAAAATCGCGATCGCCTCACCGACGAAAGCGATATAACCGCGAGTTCTCAATTCGGACTGAGCGGTACGGTACAAATTAATACGCTCGATGTCGATCCCAGTTCGGGCCTAGTAGCACTCCCTAGCAATGTGAGCGATCCCACTCAGCAAATTGCGGTGGGGTGTGGAGAAGCTCAAGGCAGCCGCTTTGTGGCAACTGGGCGCGGTGGCGTGCCGGAAAATCCGATGCAACAGGTGAGTTACGATCGCCCTTGGCAGGATTTGCGGAATGTATCGAGCCATCAACCTGCCCGCAGGGTTCAGACTTCTCAAGCTATCCCATCCCCATTTGTTGAAGCGACGGGTTGGACGCGCAATGCCAAAGGTCAACCCGAACTGATTGCCCAAGAACGCATTTTGGCTACTCGTTCGCCGAATGATTGTCGCGGGACTTCCATTAATTCTAGATAAAGATTGTTGGCGATCGCGACTTTAATCCAATTGGAAATGAGGAAAAAAGATGAAAAACACGCTGATGTTGCTGCTCGGATGGGCTTGTCTGTGCCCAGGAATAGCGATCGCTCAAATTATCCCCGATGGTAGCCTGAATACGACAGTCATCCCAAACGGCGATCGCTTTACCATCCTCAACGGGACATCCGCCGGAAATAATCTCTTCCATAGTTTCCAGCAATTTTCTGTCCCCACTGGAGGGGCGGCCACCTTTGATTTAGTCAATACTCCCAATATCTCCACAATCTTCAGCCGAGTCACGGGAGGAGGCCTTTCTCAGATTGATGGCTTAATTGAAACCCGCAATAGCAATCAGCCTGTCAGCCTATTTTTACTCAATCCCAACGGTATCCTATTTGGGCCCAATGCTCGCGTCAACCTCAGCGGTTCGTTTGTGGCGACAACAGCCGAAGGAGTCCTGTTTGCTGATGGCGTGCAATGGCAGACTAACCCGACAGCAGCCCCCCCATTATTAACCATTAGCGTTCCTGTGGGATTGCAACTGGGAGCCAATGCTGGCAACATTCAAGTCAATGGCATCCCCGCCGATAACTTCCGCTCTCGTCCTGCCCAAGTCTTTGCAGCTAACGCGATTTCCTTTGTGGCAAATGAAATTAATTTTGACAATAGCACGCTGTCGGCTCCCAACGGGCGCGTGCAATTATGGGCGCTGCGGAATGGGGAAGTGGAATTAGAAGAACAAAAAGGCTGGCGACTCACAACGGCTAGCACTCCGCCAGAATGGGGACTCATTACGCTGCGGCAATCTTCCTACCTCGATACCACCCCAGACCTTGAAACAGCTCGTTTTGGATTAAATGGCGGTGCCATTGACATTCGGGGACGAGGGTTAACCCTACAAGAGGGTTCAAGTATTGAAACCGGGACAGGTTCATTCGGTCAAGGGGAAAACCTCACCGTCAGAACCACTGAATTTGTTGACCTGTTGGGCGTTTCTAGCGAACTGAATTTTCCCAACCCCGGACTTTATAGCAACGCGTCTGGAGAAAGGGCGATCGCCGGAGATATTATCGTGGAAACTGAGCGATTGCGGCTTGCCAATGGTGCCCGACTTCAGTCCGGGGTTAACGCTAGAGTTGACCCCATTACCTCTGAGCCAATTTGGCCCAGCCACTCCCGAACGGGCGCTATTACGGTACAAGCTTCAGAGGTGGAAGTTCTTGGATATAACCCGACTGACACCTTCTTGCGTCCAAGTGCTATTGCAACTTTGCTAACAGCCGGCACCGATAATGTTAGCAGCCCCATCTCCATTGATGCCCAACAGATACGCCTACAAGATGGAGGTCGAATTAGCACCGATGTTGTAAATTTGGCTCGGTTCGGTGTAGAGCAATCTATGACAATAGGCATTTCAGGGGACATCTCCATTCGAGCGACTGAAAGCATCGAGATTTCCGGCAGTACGCCTTTTAACTTAACCAGTGCCATCATTAGTTCCATTCAACCTGTGACTCAAGGACAAGGGGGTAATATTTCCATTGAAACGGGGCGGCTATCCGTCTCCGACGGCGGGGGGATTTCCAGCGCCTTATCGGGGAGTGGCACGGCAGGTAATATTCGGATTCGCGTCACTGAGATGGCGGTGAGCGATCCCACCATTGATTGGATTAGCCAGACTATTAGCGGCATTACCGTCGCAGTGGGCGAGGACGCCAAGGGACAAGGGGGCAGTATCAATCTAGTTGCCGAACGCTTGCGGGTGTTTAATGGCGGTCAAATTATTTCTTCCACAGATGGCGAAGGGAATGCGGGTAGCCTCAATCTGTGGGTGAATCGTCTTGAGGTGCAGGGGAGTTCTCAACTGCTTGTGGAGGGGGAACAACAAACTATTCCTTCTAGTATCTCGGCTTCTTCAACTACTAATTTTGATGCGGGTTCGGTTCGGATCTTTTCAGATACAGTTCGGGTAAGGGATGGGGCGGTTATCAGCGTTAGCAATTCAGCCACAGGAAACGCCGGAAACTTAACTCTAAACGCCCGCGAGGTGTTTCTAGACAATCAAGCCAGCCTGCAAGCCGAAGTCAATGGTGGCAGTCAAGGTAATATTCGCATCCGAGGAGCTGATGCAGTGGTGTTGCGTCGGGGTAGCAATATTACCACCAATGCTAGCGAGGATTCTACGGGCGGCAATATTGAGATTGAATCGGCTAGCGTTGTCGCAGTCAGAGAAGAAAATAGCGATATTGTTGCTAATGCTGTGCGCGGAAGTGGCGGGAATATTCAGATTGCAACCCAAAGTTTATTAGGACTGCAAAATCGCGATCGCCTTACCGACGAAAGCGATATAACCGCGAGTTCTCAATTCGGACTGAGCGGTACGGTACAAATCAATACGCTCGATGTCGATCCCAGTTCGGGCCTAGTAGCACTCCCCAGTAATGTGAACGATCCCACTCAGCAAATTGCGGTGGGGTGTGGGGAGACTCAAGGCAGCCGCTTTGTGGCGACTGGACGCGGTGGCGTGCCGGAAAATCCAATTCAACAAGTGAGTTACGATCGCCCTTGGCAGGATTTGCGGGATGTATCGAGTGAGGGATCTTCATCAAGGGTTCAAACTCCTCAAACCCCCCTATCCCCATTCGTTGAGGCGACGGGTTGGACTCGCAATGCTCAAGGGCAACCCGAACTGATTGCTCAAGAACGCATTTTGGCGGCTCGTTCGCCGAGTGATTGTCGCGGGACTTCGGTTAATTTTAGGTAAAGATTGCTGGCGATCGCTGCTTTGGGAGTGCCTTGCAATACATTAGAGCTTGCGGGGGGTTGGTTGCACTTTAACCCGATTGCTCTACCCATCCAACTTTAACCCCTGGTCGCGTTCAAGTGCGATTGGTCGGGGATCGCCAAAACCTCATTTTTGTTTCCTAAGCTAGTTCCTTAACCTCATACCCCAGGATGTTGCCATGAGAACGAGTGCCCAATTTGCCCAGAGGATACTCCCTTTAGGAGCATTGTTACTGACCAGTGGTATCGCTCAAGCCCAAATTATCCCCGATAGTAGCCTGAATACAACGGTTATCCCAAACGGCGATCGCTTTACCATCCTCAACGGGACATCCGCCGGGAATAACCTGTTTCATAGCTTTCAGCAATTTTCTGTCCCCACTGGAGGGGCGGCCACCTTTGATTTAGTCAATACTCCTAATATCTCCACAATTTTTAGCCGAGTCACGGGGGGCAATGTCTCTCAGATTGATGGCTTAATTGAAACCCGCAACCACACCCAACCCGTTAGCCTATTTTTACTCAATCCCAACGGTATCCTGTTTGGCCCCAATGCTAGCGTCAACCTCAGCGGCTCGTTTGTGGCGACAACAGCCGAAGGAGTCCTGTTTGCCGATGGCGTGCAATGGCAGACTAATCCGACAGCAGCCCCCCCATTATTAACCATTAGCGTTCCGGTTGGATTGCAACTGGGAGCCAATGCTGGCAACATTCAACTGAATGGCACCCCCGCTGATAACTTCTTCTTTCGTTTTCCCCAAGTCTTTCAAGCGAATGCCGTTGCTTTAGTAGGGAACGACATCAATTTTGATAACAGCACTCTATCAGTACCCAACGGACATGTGCAGTTATGGGCGCTGCGGAATGCAGAAGTGGGTTTAGAGGAGCGAGATGGATGGCAACTCACGACGGCTAGCCCTTCGGCAGAATGGGGGTTAATTACGATGCGGCAATCTTCGTACCTCAATACCGTGGCTGGGCTTGATGCTGTTGCTTCCAGCGCGACTGGGGGCGAAATTGAGATTCGGGGACGCGGATTAACTCTACAAGAGGGTTCGGGAATTGCTACAGCCATAGGTTCATTTGGTCAAGGAGAAAGCATCACCGTCAGAACCACTGAATTTGTTGACCTGTTGGGCGTTTCTAGCCCGCTGCAATATTCCAGCCCCGGATTTTATACCAGTGTCTTTGGAGAAAGCGCGATCGCCGGAGATATCATCGTGGAAACCGAGCGATTGCGGATTACAAATGGGGCGTGGATTCAGTCTGCGGTGAACGCAAGTTTTGACCCCATTACCTTTGAACCCACTGAGACGAGCAATTCTAGAACGGGCGATATTATCGTGCGAGCCTCGGATATAGAAGTTAGTGGAGCTAACCCCTTTACTGCTGAGTTTGCCGGTCCAAGTGCTATTACAACTTTACTCATGGTCGGTACTGATAATGTTAGCGGCACGATCTCCATTGACGCCCAACGGGTACGCGTGCAAGATGGAGGCCGCATTAGTACCGATGTTTTAGGTTTTAGCTTCCCCGGTTTTCCGGTATCTGTCACAACGGGCATCTCAGGGGATATCTCCATTCGAGCGACTGAAAGCGTCGAGATTTCCGGCCGCACGCCTCTAAATTTCACCAGCGCTGTCATTAGTGCCATTCAACCCTTTGCCGAAGGACGAGCGGGCAATATTTCCATTGAAACCGGGCGGCTGTCCATCTCCGACGGGGGGGCGGTTTCCAGCGCCTTATCGGGGAGTGGCACGGCGGGTAATATTCGGATTCTCGCGACTGAGGTGGCGGTGAGCGATCCGATTATTGATAGTTTTAGCCAAACTCTTAGCGGGATTACCGTTGCCCTCGGCGAGGATGCTAAGGGACAAGGGGGCAGTATCAACCTGGTTGCCGAACGCTTGCGGGTGTTTAATGGCGGTCAAATTATTTCTTCGACAGATGGCGAAGGCGATGCGGGTAGCGTTAATCTGCGGGTGAATCGTCTTGAGGTGCAGGGGAGTTCTCAACTGCTTGTGGAGGGGGAACAACAAACTCTTCCTTCTAGTATCTCGGCTTCTTCAACTACTAATTTTGATGCGGGTTCGGTTCGGATTGCTGCTGATACAGTGAGAGTCCGTGATGGAGCGGTTATCAGCGTCAGCAATTCAGCCACAGGAAACGCCGGAAACTTAACTTTAAACGCCCGCGAAGTGTTTCTGGACAATCAGGCTAGCCTGCAAGCCGAAGTCAATGGTGGCAGTCAAGGTAATATTCGCATCCGAGGAGCCGATGCAGTGGTGTTGCGTCGCGGGAGCCAAATCACGACTAATGCTGGAGAAGATTCTACGGGTGGCAATATTGAGATTGAATCGGCTAGCGTTGTCGCAGTCAGAGAAGAAAATAGTGATATTGTTGCTAATGCCGTGCGTGGGAGTGGCGGGAATATCCAGATTGCCACTCAAAGTTTATTAGGACTGCAAAATCGCGATCGCCTTACCGATGAAAGCGATATTACCGCGAGTTCTCAATTCGGACTGAGCGGTACGGTACAAATCAATACGCTCGATGTCGATCCCAGTTCGGGCTTAGTGGCATTACCTAGCAATGTGAACGATCCCACTCAGCAAATTGCGGTGGGGTGTGGGGAGACTCAAGGCAGCCGCTTTGTGGCAACTGGACGCGGTGGCGTGCCGGAAAATCCGATGCAACAGGTGAGTCACGATCGCCCTTGGCAAGATGTGCGGAATTTATCCAGCAATCCATCTTTATCAAGGGTTCAAACTCCTCCAGCAAGCCAACCCCCATTTGTTGAAGCGATGGGTTGGACGCGCAATGCTAAAGGTCAACCCGAACTGATTGCTCAAGCACCGAACGATCGCGCTTTGGCTGCTCGTTCGCCCAGTAATTGTCGCGGGACTTTCGTTAATTTTAGGTAAAGATTGTTGGCGATCGCTGCTTTATTTTTGCCCTGAAATAAACTAGGGCTTACAGGAAAGCCGTCAAATTTGAATCCAATCGGGAACTAGGAAAAAGCATGAAAAACGCACCTCGTGCAGCGATTCCTTCGGGAATGGCCAGGTTGTTGAAACCAATCGGTAGCTGCCTCATTTTGCCACTGGGATGGTTTTGCCATTGTCCAGGAATAGCGATCGCTCAAATTACTCCCGATGGTAGCCTGAATACGACGGTTATCCCAAACGGCGATCGCTTTACCATCCTCAACGGCACATCCGCCGGAAACAATCTGTTTCATAGCTTTCAGCAATTTTCGGTTCCCACTGGGGGGGCTGCCACCTTTGATTTAGTCAATACTCCCAATATCTCCACAATCTTTAGCCGAGTCACGGGAGGAAGCTTTTCTCGCATTGATGGCTTAATTCAAACGAGCAATGGCAACCAACCTGTCAGCCTGTTTTTACTCAATCCCAACGGAATCGTATTTGGGCCAAACGCTCAATTGAACCTTGGCGGCTCGTTTGTGGGGACAACAGCCCATCAAATTCAGTTTGCTGAGGGGGGGAGCTTCCGAGCAGATACAACCCCCTTGTCGCCGCTCTTAACCCTAAACACGCCCATCGGGCTGCAATTTGGCTCAAACGCGGGCGCGATCGCTGTCCAGGATGATGCCGCACCCAGTCCCATTCCTAGTCAACTAGAGAGTCTATCCGGCTTACAGGTGAGTCCGGGAAATACGCTCGCTTTGCTAGGCAATGGGATTACGCTAGTTAGCGGTAATGTGAATAGCCTCAATGGCTCGATTGAACTGGGTAGCGTTCAATCGGGGACTGTCTCTTTTTCCCCAACCTTAAACTTTGATTATTCTCAGGTTGAGGCGTTTAACGACATTCAACTGACTCAACAGTCGCAAATCATCGGTGTGGGAATCGGTGGAACAACAATTAATCTTCAGGGGAGAAATATTCAGATCGCAGAAGGCTCAACCCTCCTCATTGCCAATCGAGGCTCCTTGGAAGGCGATCGCCTGAGCGTAAATGCAACCGAATTGCTGAGTTTGAGTGGAACCAACCGCACGAGAACCAACGGTAGCCGCATCGTTACCAATACCGCCACAGAGGGCAAAGGCGGCGATGTGACAATCTCGGCTCGACAGGCAATTGTAGAAGATGGCGGGCAAATTGCCACTCAAACTGATGGTTCTGGGGTAGGAGGCAATCTCAGCCTACGGGTTTCTGAGTCTCTTTTTGTCAATGGGACTCCTTCTGCGGTGTTCACCCTCGCAACGAGTATTGCAACGGTCTCATCCGGTGCGGGAGAATCGGGTCATGTAACGGTTTCTGCCCAACAACTCCAAGTGCTAAATGGCGGTACGATTGGCTCATCGGTTTTTGGATTGGGCGATGGCGGCGATGTCCAAATTAATGTCTCAGACTCGATTGAAGTCTCTGGAGTTAATAGCCTTTCCTTGTTGCCAAGCTCGTTATCTACTTCAACGATTGGTTGGGGGAATGCTGGCAATCTCGATATTACGACGGCAAAACTAGCTGTTCGCGAAGGCAGCTTAGTCAGTTCTTCAACGGGTGGGGTAGCCAATGCCGGAAATCTCACTATTCGGGCTTCCGAATGGATTGAGGTGAGCGGAGTGGCTCCTGGTAGTTTTCTGAGTAGCGGTTTGGGTTCTAACGCTCTCATTCTCGATCCGATTTCGCGGGCTGCCTATCGGCTTCCGGACGTTCCGACAGGCGACGCGGGAGGGGTAAGTTTGATCGCGCCGCAACTGCGCGTTCTCGATCGAGCCGAAGTGGGGGTGAAAAATGATGGCACGGGAAATGCTGGGAATTTTGAGGTACATGCTAATACGATTATCTTGAACAATGGCGGGGCGATTACGGCAGAAACGCAATCGGGCAATGGCGGAAATTTACTGTTGAGCGTTCAAGAACGCCTGCAAATGCGAAACAATAGCCGAATTTCTGTGGAAGCTGGCGGCGCAGGTGATGGCGGGAATATTACGATTGAAAGCCCGGTGATTTTAGGGTGGGAAAATAGCGATATTACAGCAAATGCTATTCAGGGAAATGGCGGCAATATTCAAGTTACAGCCCAAGGGATTTTAGGGTTACAATTTCGCGATCGCCCTACGCCCGGTAATGATATTACTGCGAGTTCGGAATTTGGCGTCAGCGGGACGGTTCGCATCAATACGCTAGATGTTGAACCGAGTGCGGGTTTGGTAGAATTGCCAGCCAATCCCGTCGATCCCACTCAGCAGATTGTTGTGGGTTGTGCGGATACTCGCAATAATCGATTTGTGGCCACTGGGCGCGGTGGCGTGCCGGAAAACCCCTCACAGCGCGTAATTCTCGATCGCGCTTGGGTGGATGTGCGAACTTTATCGAGCGATCGCGCTCCCTTGGCTCAATCGCCTTCTGCTCCAGAGTCTCTTGTGGAAGCCGTGGGCTGGTATCGCAATCCCCAAGGCAGTATTGAGTTGGTGGGAACCACTAGCTCGACTCGCGGATCGAGCCTTTCTTGTCTGAAGGATGCTGTTCCTCAAACTTCATCCAATCTTCACGAAATCCCCTCAGAGCGATCGCCAGAACTTTAAAGGCTAGGGGGGAGTGGGATCATCAAAATCACATATTTTCTAGCTAAACTCTCGTATATTCTAAGAAAAGAGTGGAAAATCTGTTCTAGCTCTTTTGAGCCGCCACTGACTGCCTTTAAAGGGTAACTCAGACCTATTTAGTTACTTTTGCTACAGATTTTGCAACAGTTCGCTGAAAACGGCGGATAGCTTTTGCTATTTGTATCCTTTCCTATGGATTGCCTATGCCTCGCCGAGTTAAACGATACCGCTTGCTGTGCCTCAGTTTGGGAGTGTTGAGCCTGTGGCTTGCCACCCATTTTATGCCCGTTCGTGCGGCCACCCCAACTTCAACTCCCGTCAGTCAGCTTTCGGCAACAACGTCTGCCCATCATTGGCTAGAACAAGGGCGCAACCACTACCAAGCGGGGCGCTTTGCGGAAGCGATTGAGGCTTGGCAAACAGCGGCTCAACAATTTCAAGCTCAGGGCGATCGCCAACAGGAAGCTCTAAGTTGGAATTACCTATCTTTGGCTCAACAAGAACTCCAGCAATGGTCAGCAGCCCAACGATCCATCGAACAAAGCCTAAAGCTGTTAGCAACCATCCAACCCCAAGCCATTGTGCAGGCGCAAGTCCTGAACACTCAAGCCAACTTGCAATTGCAAACTGGGCAAGCAGAAACTGCCTTAGCCACCTGGCAACAAGCCCAGAAATTTTACGAACAATCTGGGGATATTCCAGGCAGCCTCGGCACTCAAATTAATCAGGCTCAAGCTTTACAACATTTGGGATTTTATCGGCGTTCTAAACAACAGTTAAACAGCCTTGCCCAGATGTTGAATGCTCTGCCCGATGATGAAATTAAACTCAGCGGATTGCGATCGCTCGGTATCGCCCTGCAATCCATCGGAGATTTGCCTCAAAGTCAACAGACCTTACAGCAAGGTTTAGCGATCGCCCGCCAAATTGATGCCAAACCCCAGTTGAGTTCCCTGTTGCTCAATCTGGGACAAGTCACCGCCAGTTTATCCGATCCCAATGGTGCATTTGAGTATCTCACCCAAGCCGAAGAGGTTGCTTTAAATGCCAGCGATCGCACCCAAGCCCGTTTAGCTTTATTTAAACTCTTCCTCGATTACGATAAGCTCGAATTAGCAGCACCCCTTGCCCCCCAACTGCTCGCAACCTTTAAAGAAATTCCCCCCAGTCACAGTTCGCTGTATGCTGCAATCCACTTTGTAGCAGCCCTCAATCGGCTGGACAATCCAGCGGCGATTTTGCCCTTGCGCGATCTATCGCAACTGCTCGAAATCACCGTTCAGTCTGCCCGTCAGATTCAGGATACATCGGCTCAAGCTTACGCGCTCCATCAGTGGGGACAACTCTACCGTCGCACGCAACAACGTTCTGAAGCCCAAGCCTTAACGCAAAAATCTTTAGAACTGGCGCGTCACCTCCAGGCTGACGACATTATTGCTCAATCAGCTTGGCAGTTAGGTCAGTTGTATCGACAGCAGGGCAAAAAACAAGACGCGATCGCCGCTTATAGCGAAGCGGTGAATGCGCTCAAAGCCATGCGGGGGGATTTAGTCGCCATTAACCCGGAAGTTCAATTTTCCTTCCGGGAAAGCGTAGAACCCGTCTATCGAGAACTAGTTGATTTACTGCTTGACCAACAACCCTCTCAAGCGTCACTAGCCGAAGCCCGCGAACTCATCGAGGCGCTGCAAATTGCCGAACTCGATAACTTCTTCCGAGAAGCTTGTTTGGACAAAGCCCAACAAATCGATCGAGTCGATCCCAACGCAACCATCGTTTATCCCATTATCCTTCCCAATCGGCTAGCAACAATCTTCTCCCAAGCTGGAAAACCGCTCCGTTACTATGTCACGGATACAGCTCCGGGGGAAGTAGAACAAACCCTCAACAACTTGTTGGCGGCGTTGAACCCGGTTTCGGACGGTCAAGAGCGCGATCGCCTCTCTCAAAAGGTTTACGATTGGTTGATTCGCCCCGCCGAACGCGATCGCCTCCTAAGAGATACGCAAACCCTAGTCTTTGTTCTCGATGGTCGCTTGCGGAATATCCCAATGGCGGCCCTCTACGATGGTCAGCGCTATCTGATTGAAAAATATGCCGTAGCCCTCTCTCCCGGCTTGCAGGTCATGGCAGGGCGATCGCGCGATAACTTCTCGGCTATTATTGGCGGGATTAGCGAGTCGCGCAGCGGTTTTAGCGCCCTCCCAGAAGTCGAAGCAGAAGTCAAAGAAATCTCTAAGGCTCTGCCCTCCGCACTTTTACTGAATCAAGCCTTTACCAACAGGGCCCTCGCCGAGCGATTGCAATCGAAGCGTGCCAGTATCGTTCACCTCGCCACGCACGGGCAATTTAGCTCCCGCATTGAAGATACATTCTTGCTCACTTGGGACGGGC
Organism: Desertifilum tharense IPPAS B-1220; assembly: GCF_001746915.1. Classification (NCBI taxonomy): domain Bacteria; kingdom Bacillati; phylum Cyanobacteriota; class Cyanophyceae; order Desertifilales; family Desertifilaceae; genus Desertifilum; species Desertifilum tharense. Next base: position 12,136 of record NZ_MJGC01000038.1, on the reverse strand, counting down.
AAGTGAGCGTTAGAGAGCTGTCCGAACTGCTAGAAAATCGGGGGGGAGACCCATCCCAAGCCATTGAGTTATTGGTACTCAGTGCTTGCGATACTGCCGCCGGAGACGATCGCGCAGTTCTAGGACTCGCTGGGTTAGCGGTTAAATCAGGGGCCCGCTCAACCCTAGCGACGCTTTGGCCGGTCAAAGATCGAGCCGCCGCCCTATTGATGACTCGGTTCTATGACCAATTGCGACAGCCCAATCAAACAAAGGCCGAAGCTTTGCGCCAAGCTCAAATTCACCTGATTCGCCAAACCGACTTCCGCGATCCTTTCTTTTGGTCGGGGTTTGTTTTGGTTGGAAATTGGGCGTAAATCCGCAAAAACACTGAAGTTGAACGAAGTAATATTCGTTACTTTCCCTGGTAAATTCCGCTAAAATACGAAGCGTGTGTGGTTTGATGTTCCCTAAAACGATTGGTGATTCGGCGGGTTGATTTAGCATCGATGACGAGCGCACGATGCAAGCGTGCTTGCACTTGCGTTTTGATATCCAGAGGTAAACCCATCATGAAACGTCATTATTTGGCAGGTTCATTCAGCCTCCTTGCCCTGCTTGCTAGCAGTGCGTACTGGAGTGCTAGTGCTGTCACCTTCACCCCACCCCCCACTAATCGCGCACCCAGTCAAGCGACGGGCGGCGCATCGCGGGGCAATCTGTTCGTTCCTCCCCCTACCAATCGCGCGCCCAGTCAAGCAACGGGCGGCGCATCGCGGGGCAATCTGTTTACGCCTCCTAGCGATAACAGCGCACCCAGTCAGGCGACGGGCGGTGCATCCCGGAACCTGTTTACCCCCCCTACCGATAACGGCGCTCCCAATCAGGCGACGGGCGGCGCATCCCGCAACCTGTTCGCCCCCCCGACCGATAACGGCGCACCCAATCAGGCGACGGGCGGCGCATCCCGGAACCTGTTTACGCCCCCTACCGATAACGGCGCACCCAATCAGGCGGCGGGCGGCGCATCGCGTAATAACCTGTTTACGCCCCCTACTGATAACAGCGCTCCCCAACGAGCATCGGGTGGTTCTTCCCGCGTTGGCACGTACTACTTGAATCCTTCAGCCGTTAGAGCAGATGGCCCTAAAGCTTTAATTGCTCTGCTTCCTGACAGTTTCTACGGCAAAACGATCCTAGAGCGTCCGACCTTCCTGGTCTACATTCCTGGCTCTAATGCAGAAGAAGCCGTATTTAGCCTGAAGGACGAGCAGGGAAATATGATCTACCAAATGACCCTGGCTGTAGGCGGAAAAAGCGGAACAATTGCCATTCAGTTACCCCAAGACGCCCCTGTGCTAGCCGTTGGTAAAAACTATCAATGGTTGTTTGCCCTGAAACTGGATGGACAACTGAGTCCGAGTACCCCCTATGTGGATGGTTGGGTACAGCGCGTTGAGCCAGATGCTGCACTCGCAAGCGCTCTCCAAGAGGAGGATTTGTTGAAGCTCGCGACCGCTTTAGGTAAAAACGGCATTTGGTATGATTGCGCTGCTGCGCTGGTTGAGTTACACGCCACTCAACCCACTGATGCGACTTTAATGAAGCATTGGGCGGAATTACTATCCTCGGTGGGTCTCAAAGAGTTAACTCATGCACCCTTAATTGGCTCTGCGCTCTAAAATTCGGCAAAAACTGCGTTTGTCGAATACGATAGCAATGGATTGAGAGGTGTGGATTGCAAATCTACCCCTATTGAGCTAGCCCTCGCAGGCAGGGCGCGAGTATGTGGCGCAAAGTTAAGGCTGTCATTCAGCACAATCGAAATGTCTTAATGATTACTCCCAGTGTTGCTCTAACGTTCATTGTGGGGCAGTCGCTGGGACTTTTCAATGTGTTGGAATGGAGAATTCGCGATGAGTGGGTGCGGCTGCGATCGCACTATCAGATCGTCGATGAGATTGTGGTGGTGAGCATCGACGAGCGCGATATCCAATCGGTGGGCAAATGGCCGGTTCCAGACTGGGCCTTGGCTGAATTGCTGCAAACCGTGCGATCGCAACAACCCCGCAGTATTGGGCTAGATCTCTATCGCGATTTGCCAGAAGGGACGGGATACGAACAGCTCGCCGAGATTTTTCGCACGACGCCGAATTTAATTGGCGTTGAAAAAATTACCGGAGAGCGCGTTAATCCCCCACCCGAACTGGAAAAAACAAATCAGGTGGGCTTGGCAGATTTGGTTCTAGATGGCGATCGCCAGATCCGTCGCGCCTTACTGACGGCGGTCGATCGCGAACAAGGAGAGAAGATCAAGGCCGGGTTAGCCACCCGCGTCGCCCTCCAGTACCTAGAAGCCGATGGCATCACCTTAGAAAGCATCGATCCAGAGCGGCAAAAATTCCGTTTGGGTCAAGAAATTTACCGACCGATTCAAAATCGAGAGGCGGGTTATCTCAAAGATGAGTTGGGAGGCTATCAAATCCTCCTCAATTGGCGTGGCTCCGAAAAAGCCTTTCGGACAATTGCCATGCGCGATGTGTTAGCAGGCGATATTCCGCCGGATCTCATGCGCGATCGCATGGTCTTTATTGGTTCGTTTGCGGCTAGTACCAATGACTTTTTTAATACGCCGTTTGCGTCGAGCAAATCTACTCAACTGGCGACCCCTGGCGTCATCGTTCACGCCAATATTGCCTATCAATTGGTGCGGGGTGCGAAAACGGGTAATACCAGTTTGCACGGCTTTTCCTACCCCCTCTTCCTCCTTTGGGTGCTAGGGTGGTCGGCGATTGGTGCGGCGGGGAGTTGGGGGTTGGCTAGCCTACCGACAAGGCGGCAAATTCCAGGCGGGAAAGTGCTGTGGGCAACCGTCGCTGTTGTGGGTGTTTACTGTGTGGGAGCCTATGGGTTATTTTTGTACGGCTTGCTAATTCCGGTGATTCCAGCATTGGGTGCTTTGATTGGCAGCACGATTGCGACAACCAACGCCTATAAACAGCAAAAACTGGAGGAAACCAATCAACAACTGGAAATTGCTAATAATCAACTCTTGGATTATTCCAAAACGCTTGAGGCTAAAGTAGAGGAGCGAACCCACGAACTTTTGGAGGCCAAACAGGCCGCAGATGCAGCGAACCAAGCGAAAAGCGAGTTTTTGGCAAATATGAGTCACGAACTGCGAACGCCGCTCAATGGCATTCTGGGCTACGCTCAGGTGCTAGAGCGATCGCCAACCCTCAGCGAGAAAAACCTGGAAGGAATTCGGATTATCAGCCAATGCGGATCGCACCTGTTGATGCTGATCAATGACATTCTCGATTTGTCTAAGATCGAAGCGCGGAAGCTAGAACTGGTTCCTAGTGGGGTTTATCTCCCCACGTTCTTGCATGGGGTGACGGAGATTTGCAGTATTCGGGCCGACCAGAAGGGGGTAGAATTTCAGGCGAAGATTAGCGATCGCTTACCCCGTGCCATTCAAACTGATGAAAAACGATTGCGCCAAGTTTTAATTAATTTATTGGGCAATGCTATTAAATTCACGCCCAATGGTTGCGTCACGTTTACAGTAGAACCGCTTGATTTGCCCACTTCGCCTGAATCCAACGGTACGCCCAGTTGTAAGATTCGCTTTCAGGTGGCAGATACTGGAATTGGGATGACTTCAGATCAATTAGAGAAGATCTTTTTACCCTTTGAGCAGGTGGGTGAAGTCGGACAACGCGCCGAAGGAACGGGCTTGGGGTTGACCATTAGTCAGCGAATTGCTACGTTAATGGGCAGCCAAATTCAAGTCAACAGTCGCTTGGGTGAAGGGAGCGTCTTTTGGTTAGATATTGCTGTCCCCCTATCTCGCGAATGGAATGAAGCCCATCTCGATCCAAGTCAGACCAAAGTTACCGGAATTCGCGGACAAGCGCCACAAATTTTGATTGTCGATGATGATGACAATCATCGCTCCATGCTCGCTCATCTCTTGCAAGAAATTGGCTGTCGCATCCAAGAAGCAACGAATGGCGAACAGGGGTTAAGCCTAGCAGCCGAACATCCACCGAATCTGATGATTCTGGATTTAGCAATGCCGCAAATGGATGGTTTTGAGGTGATGGCGAACCTTCAATCCGATCCTCAACTCGCTTCAATTCCAGTCCTCGTTTCAAGTGCTAGCGTTTTTGAAGAAGATCGACAGCACAGTTTGCAAGCTGGCGCTCAGGCTTTTTTACCGAAACCTTTGCAAATTGATGAACTTTTGAACGCACTGCGATCGCTATTAAATGTAGATTGGATTTATAGCGAGCCGACCGTCTCTCCCTCTCCCTCTCAGCAGCAAGCCCCCGCCGAAAGTGAATGGGTGGTGCCTTCCCAAGAAGTGGTTCAACAACTGTATCACCTATCTATGATGGGAGATATATCTGCCATTGAATCTCTTTTAAAAGAGCTGACCGAACAAGATCGAACACTCATTCCTTTTACCGCAAAAATCAGTCAAATGGCTGGTAATTTTCAAACCGGAAAAATTCGTCAATTCTTAAAATCTTTTGTTGAAACGGAGCCGCAATAATGGTGGGAGATCTACAATCTAATTCTATCCGTATTCTTTTGGTTGATGATAATCCTAATAACCTCAAAGTTTTAGCAGAAGCGATTAGTACCTGTGGCTGGAAAGCCTTGATGGCAACTGATGGAGAATCCGCAATTGAACAAAGTGAATACGCTCAACCGGATCTGATTCTTTTAGATGTAATGATGCCCGGTTTGGATGGATTTGAAACCTGTCGCAGGCTTAAAACGAGTCGCATTACTCAACCCATTCCCGTGATTTTTATGACGGCGCTATCAGAGTCAACTGATAAGGTTAAGGGATTAGAAATTGGCGCTGTTGATTATATTACTAAACCGTTTCAACAAGAAGAAGTTATTGCTCGCTTAAAATTACACCTAAAAATATCTCACCTCACTCGAACTTTAGAGCAACGAGTAGAAGAACACACCAAAGAGTTATCTCAATCTTTAGAACAGCTACAAAGCACGCAGCTTCAACTCATCCAAAGCGAGAAAATGTCTACTCTCGGACAGTTGGTTGCGGGAATTGGTCACGAAATTAATAATCCTATTGGCTTTATTGTTGGCAATTTAACGCATATCAAAGAATATACGCACGGTCTTTTACGCCTGGTTGATTTACAACAAAAAAAGCTTCCTGAAATCGACTCAGAAGTCGCCGATCTGATTGAAGAAATTGATTTAGAATATCTCATTGAAGATTTACCGAATTTGTTGCAATCTATGCAACAAGGAATTATTCGCTTGCAAGAAATTAGTTTGTCTTTAAGGACATTTGCGCGGGCGGATATTGCTTCAAAAGTAGCTTTTCAAATCCATGAAGGGATTGATAGCACTTTAATGTTATTGAAGCATCGGCTGAAAGGGAATTCAGAAAGACCTGAAATTCAAGTTATTAAAAAATATAGTTCTTTAGAACCCGTACAATGCTATCCGGGACAGCTTAACCAAGTTTTTATGAATCTGATTGCTAATGCGATTGATGCTTTCGATCAGTGTCATCTTAGCGGGATTTGTCGAGAATCGAATAAATTACCGACTCTGACCTTAATCACCTTGACCGATGCCCAAGAAGATAGCATTAGAATTTACATTAAAGACAATGGTTCGGGAATTGCTCCCGAAATCCAAGCTAGAATTTTCGATCCCGCCTTTACAACGAAGCCCGTAGGTAAAGGAACGGGCTTAGGATTGGCAATTTCTTATCAAATTATTGTTGATAAACATCAAGGAAAAATCCAATGTTTATCTTCCCCAGGCGAAGGAACAGAGTTTATTATTACTTTACCTCTAGGGAATTCCAGCTAAGGTTTTCTCCCGATCTAAGCGGGTGGAGTTGCGATCGCCCCTGCTTAACTCAAGGCGCGATCGCGCACTCGCCTTACGGTTCTCTACTCCAGCATATCCAAATTGCGGACGGCTCCTCGATCGGCACTGGTTGCCAGTAGCGCGTAGGCCTTCAGCGCTGCCGTCACACGCCGCTGGCGGGGTTGTGCAGGCTTCCAAGCCTCCTTACCCTTCGCCTCCATTGCAGCGCGGCGCTTGGCTAATTCTTCCGGGGAAACCTCCATATTGATGCTGCGGTTGGGGATATCGATGAGAATGCGATCGCCCTCCTCAACCAGCGCAATATTCCCCCCGGCGGCAGCCTCCGGAGACGCGTGGCCAATAGACAGGCCCGAAGTCCCGCCCGAAAACCGCCCATCGGTGAGCAACGCACAAACCTTACCCAAACCCTTCGATTTCAAGTAACTGGTCGGATAGAGCATTTCCTGCATCCCCGGCCCCCCGCGCGGCCCTTCATAGCGAATAATCACCACATCGCCCGGTTGCACCTTATCGTTGAGAATGGCATTCACCGCCGCATCTTGGCTTTCAAAAATGCGCGCCTTCCCTTCAAACACCAGAATGCTTTCATCGACTCCTGCCGTTTTCACAATGCACCCGCATTCGGCCAAGTTGCCGTACAGCACCGCTAGTCCGCCCTCCATGCTATAGGCATTTTCCAGACTGCGAATGCAGCCATTTTCCCGGTCTGAATCCAGGGATGGCCAGCGAGTCGATTGACTAAACGCTTGCTGCGTGGGAATCCCCGCCGGCCCGGCTTTAAAGAACGTCTGAACGGCTTCATCCTCAGTCCGTTGAATATCCCAACGATCGAGTGCTTCTTTCATCGTCTTGCTGTGAACCGTCGGCACATCTGTATGCAGCAGTCCCGCCCGGTCTAATTCGCCGAGGATGCCGGGGATACCGCCAGCCCGGTGAACATCCTCAATATGATACTTTTGCGTATTGGGGGCGACTTTGCACAGTTGCGGCACCCGACGCGAAAGGCGATCGATATCGGATAGGGTAAAATCAACCCCCGCCTCATGGACAGCGGCCAGTAAGTGGAGAATGGTATTGGTCGATCCGCCCATCGCAATATCAAGCGTCATCGCATTTTCAAAAGCCTTAAAGCTGGCAATTGAGCGCGGCAGTACCGACTCATCTCCCTGTTCGTAGTAGCGCCGAGTAATGCTGACAATCGTGCGGGCGGCGTTGATAAACAAGTCCTTGCGGTCGAAATGGGTGGCCAACACGGTGCCATTACCCGGTAAGGAGAGTCCAATTGCCTCGGTGAGGCAGTTCATGGAGTTGGCCGTAAACATCCCGGAGCAAGAACCGCAGGTGGGACAGGCGGAACGCTCGTACTCTGCAACCATTTCGTCGCTAATCTTGTCGTTAGCCGCAGCCACCATCGCGTCTACTAAGTCGAGTTTGTGTTCTGCCAGCTTGGTCTTACCCGCTTCCATCGGCCCGCCAGACACAAACACTGCCGGAATGTTAAGCCGCAGCGCCGCCATCAACATTCCAGGGGTGATTTTGTCGCAGTTGGAGATACACACCAGCGCATCGGCACAGTGGGCGTTAGCCATGTACTCGACGGAATCGGCAATAATTTCTCGCGAGGGTAGGCTGTAGAGCATCCCATCGTGACCCATTGCGATGCCATCATCAACGGCGATGGTGTTAAATTCTTTGGCAACACCGCCCGCCGCTTCAATCTCGCGGCACACCAATTGACCCAAATCCTTGAGGTGAACGTGACCGGGTACGAATTGGGTAAAGGAATTCGCAACTGCAATAATCGGTTTCTCGAAGTCCTCGGTTTGCATTCCGGTGGCACGCCAGAGGGCGCGGGCACCGGCCATATTGCGTCCTTGGGTGGAGGTTTTGGAGCGATAGGTCGGCATGGTGGATTCTTCTGTTTAAGGGTCTTTAAGATAGTCTAAAACGTCTTGGAAGGCATTAGCGATCGCGATCGCGACCATCAATTTATCTGATGGCGATCGCTACGGGAATCGCAACTCTAGCCAACCCTGAGATTCCGAGCCATTCAGCAACGTAAAAGGACTGGGGATAATCGGGTTATCCACCAGTCCTAGGTTTGAAGCGGGTTTTTAGCTCAATTAGACCATCGAAACGACAGGCTTCACTTTAGACTTCCGAGTAAACGGATGCTCAAAATCATGGCTTTCTGCATACGCCATTTGTTCGTTAATACAGGCTGTAAAACTAGAAAACACTCGTTCGACAATTTCAAAGGCTTGAGCGCGAGTTTCTTCTGATAAGTGAATGTTCTCTAAAAAGTTTTCTGTCTCTTCAAAGTCTAGACCTGCTTGAATATGCCCGGATTCTACAGCTAAATGGGCGGCGCTAAAATAACGCGCTCGTTTTCCGGTCAGCTTTTCAATCTCTTCACCCACTTGGGCAAGGGCAGCTAAGGCCACTGTTCCAGTAACTTCTATAGACTCAATAACCACTAATTTGAGGATTGGATCTTTTTGGAGAACGCTTAATGCAAACAAGTCATAGGAAACATGGCGCGTTTTTTGAGTTTCGTCTCCCCAGAGAAATCTTAAGGCGTCGCTGAATTTCATGGTTTCATCAATGCCTAAAACTTCTAAGTCTTTGAGATACCAAGCCCAATGGCTTCCATCTTCGTAGGAATGTCTGTTAATTAGTTCTTGAATGGGGTTATCAGTGGGTTCTTGACGAAAAGCATAAGCGTTAATATCTTTGAAGTTCATGGCAAATGGAGCAAGACAAGGGGCCCAGGCTAGCCGTTGTCGAGGATCGATTGAAGTATCTCTTAGAAATTTAAACAACGATAATTCAGCAAAGTCTTTTTTGTGCTGTTGAATAAACGCTAAAACTTCTTTCATGAAATTTACTCTCATTTGAGATGATGCTTCATTATTTGAATTCTTACTTTGATAAACAATAGAAAAAGCACTGAATACAATTGGATTATTTACTGAGCGTAAAAATGAGTTTTATTGGGGTGAATACTGAGCAAGTTGAGTTTTTAATATACCTGCAAGAGAATTTTGGCTCTTTATGTCAGAGCTTCCTGAAAAAAGAGCCTTTACTGTACCAGTGTTTTTACTTAATGTATTAAATGTTTGTTTGATTTTTTTAATTTACGGAGTCCGTATAGTCGTCAATTTTGATATATTGGTCTGATATAGATCGATATCTGATATCTAGCAAAAAATCTATCTTTCAGAAGATGCTTTATTTGTTTTGATAAAAAAGGCGATCGAGAGCGATCGCTTTCTTTATTCCAGCTATTCATCTAACCCAAAAACATCATTGAACACCCATCAATTGAAATAGCGATTGACACAGGGAATGCTGTGGATCTAAAAAGCCATCAATCACATCTAAATGATGTTTCTGGGGTTGAGGAAGATATTTTCCGGGTAAGTTATTCGCCTTCCAAGCGGTCAGAAATTCTTGTGACTGACGATGAAACTCAGGGGTTTCTTCTTCACCATAGGTAATAATTAGGGGAGAGGCTTGCTTGGGAATATGATAGATTGGACTATTTCGCAACACTTGATCCCAGGTAAACTGTAACTGGGGTTGTAGCCAAGTATAAGGAAAGGGCATTAAATCAAACAATCCACTGATTGCAAAGCCTCCCTTAATGACATCATGGGGTAGACCATAATCTTCCCAATCAGTAGCCATTAACATTGCTGTGAGGTGTCCCCCTGCGGAATGTCCAGAGACAAAAATCCGATTGGGATCTCCTCCAAAACTTTCAGCATTTTTATAAATCCATGCAATTGCTGCTCGATTCTGACGGACAATTTCATCAATTGTCACTTTAGGACATAAAGCATAGTTGGGTACAATTGTTGTAACGCCGCCAGCAAATGGTCCTTGAGCAACAAAACTGAAGTCTTGACTACTGAGCATTACCCAATAGCCTCCATGAATAAATACCAAAATAGGAGCTAATGGCTGATTCGCCGGAAAAATATCTAGATGTTCTGCTAAAGTTGGACCGTAAGATACGTTGAGATGATGGGGGATTAAACTACGGACTCGTTCGCTACTTTGGGTATAGAACTCTAAATAACCGAGTAAGTCAAGTCCGGCTTTTGCTGCATTGTATTGTTCATCTAGCTCTGCTTGATTCTGAAAGTGACGATAGAGCATATTGTTCAGTTGCATTAAGCGATTATCGCTTTTATTAAACAATGAAATTTAAGCTCTGTGTTGAATTCTAGAGGCTTAAATAGAGATTTAAGAATTAAAATAATCTAAAACTTGGAATAATTGCCAGAAAATTCTCGGTTGGGTTAAGATAGAGTAATTTCCATTAAAATAAGGAGAAGCCGCGTTAGCAGCTTCCCCGTTAATAGATAGAGTTAAATATAAGGAAGGGGTTAAACATAGGTCGAAAAAGCTGAAAGGTGAATCAAACTTTTTCGGAACTCAACCTTTAAGCGGTGAGTGTTTGTCTTTGATGTCTATTAGTATGGCTTAACTTCAGGCGATCGCACTTCCCCTAAAAGACATAATCCTAGCTGTATCGAGAGGCTTAAGCCTGACGAGGGAAGCGTTTAAGCCTCAGTAACCGCATAAACTGCGATCGCCTCTTCTTTCCCTTTCACCTTTACCGCATTATCCACCAGCCGTAAATTAAACATCTCCGGGCGCAAAAGCGACTGTACCACCGCATTCGTTACCAAAATCGCACAGCCGTATAACTTCGTTAACCCCTCAATGCGCGAAGCCAAATTCACCGCATCGCCAATCACCGTGGAATCGATGCGCGAAGTATACCCCACCGTCCCCATCACCACCTCGCCGCGATGAATCCCAATCCCAATTTCCACTCTTGGTAAACTGCGTTGAAGGCGATCCTGGTTAAACTGCTTCAACGCCTTTCGCATCCCCAACGCCGCGCAGACAGCACAATCCGAACTGTCATTGTCAAACAGTGCCATAATCGCATCCCCAATATACTTATCAATAAAGCCACCCGCCTGCTCAATTGCCTGCCCCATACACGCGAGATAATCATTGAGGAAATTAAACGTCTCCTGGGGGGTTAGCTGTTCCGACATCGAAGTATAGCCGCGAATATCGCAAAACAGGATAGTAATGGTGCGCGTCGAACTCGTCCCCACTTGAATATTTTCCACCCCATCAGCCGCGATCGCGCTCAGAAACTTATTGGGAACAAACCGTTCAAACGCGTGTAACGTTCCTTCCAACTTCGTAAACGACGCTTGCAAAGACGCCGACATTTGATTAAACGAATCGGCTAACCTACCAATCTCATCCTCACAGTTCACCAGCGCCCGATGCTGCAAATCTCCCGCCGCAATCTTTTGGGCGCTAACCTGCAAGCGCTTCACCGGCTGACTCATCCGTTGCGCTAACACATACGCCCCCACTAAGCCCACTCCTAGGCTCGCAAACCCCACCATTAGCGCCTTCATGAGGGCCCTCAAGCGAGCTTGGTGCAGGCGGCTCAGGGAGATTCCAACGCGCACTGTACCGATCTTTTGATTCGCTGAATTGCGGATATCTGCCACCCCTTCAATTAACGGTTCGCCGCGCATCGCCCGTAGCGTTCCTTGGGGATATTCCACATCGCGCAACAGATAAGTTTCTGTCGCAATAGAACGATTAAAAACCGATAGCGCCTCCTGCGTCACCGCCAGGTTCACCACATCCGGGATATAGCGCCCTTGCAGTTCTTCCGGGGAAGCCGCGATAATTTGATTGCCAACCCGGACATCCGAAACCAGGATATAGACAAAATCGCGATCGCGCTGCATCATCACATTAATCCCCACCCGGATCTGACTCCAGTTTTGGGTAAACAACTCATTCACCCAAGCATCCGCCATCACCACCGCCAGCATCTCCGCCTCTTCTCGCGCCTGTTGGTTAAAAACTTCCCGTTCGGCTGCAATCCAAGTCCACACCAAACTCCCCACAATTGCCACAATCAATAGTGTAGTCGCGCTCATAATCCGAGTACGAATCGACCGAAAACGAAACGGATAGCGCTTTATGTGTGGAGTAGACATTTAGGAGGGTGGGGGGAAGAAGGGAATTGGGAGTTGGGAGTTAGGGGCTGGGGAAGAAGGGAATTGGGAGTTGGGAGTTGGGGGTTAGGGAAGAAGGGAGTTGGGAGTTGGGAGAAAAAGAAACAGGAAAACTTGATAACTATCAACTCAGCACACTGCTTCGCAGAAGAACCGCGCAACAGCACTCTTTTCCCCCCACCTCCCCATCTCCC